>DATAJQ010000098.1:0-1525 GCA_036262095.1 Chitinophagaceae bacterium
GCGATATTTCTGATTTCCATTTGTTTTTTATGTTCGAAACAGGTCTACTGTTTCTTTTTTTGAGGCTGCAAAGTTACATCAATTAAGCGGGGAGAGCAAACAGGAGAGATAATTAATACATCCTTAAACTCGATTCACGGCGGATTTGCAGTAGTTTTATGAAAATAGCCTCGTATGAAATTCATCAAGTGGTTAGGACTCATAGTCTTAGTCTTGATCATTGCTTATTTTCTTGGTCCCAGGCCTGCCCCGCCAACTTATACACATGGACTTCCGGCTGTGCCGGGGGTGGGTGGATTAGACCAATTTGTCGCATCGACCGAAGCCACACATAAGCTAAAGCCGAATAACCAGGCCCGGATCATCTGGGCCAATGATTCCCTGAAACAGCAGACAGAATATGCAGTGGTCTATCTTCATGGATTCTCTGCCAGCCAGGAAGAAGGTAATCCGGTGCACATAGACTTCGCTCAACGTTTTGGATGTAACCTTTATCTCTCCCGCCTAGCTGAACATGGGATCGATACCACCGAACCATTAGTAGCTTTCACGGCCGATAAACTCTGGAACTCTGCGAAAGAAGCCTATGCTATTGGGAAGCAGCTGGGAAAAAAAGTGATCCTTATCGGTACCTCCACCGGAGGTACGCTGGCATTGAAGCTGGCAGCAGAATATCCCGACATTGCAGGACTGATCCTGCTTTCTCCCAATATCGCCATCAATGATCCCCTGGCCTGGGTGGCCAATAATCACTGGGGATTGCAGGTGGCCCGCCTCGCAAAAGGTAAATACAATGAAACGGGGGATACTGTAGCAGCCGTCAAACAATATTGGAATACCAAATACCGGATGGAAGCTGTTACTGAACTGCAGGAACTGCTGGAAACAACCATGAAATCGTCCTTATTCGAAAAAGTGACACAACCGGTTTTATTGCTCTATTACTATAAAGATGAAGAACACCAGGACCCAACCGTGAAAGTATCTGCAATGAAAAGAATGTTCCGGCAACTGGGCACACCGGATAGTTTGAAAAGAGCTGTAGCAATGCCTAATGCAGATGCACACGTGATCGGATCATTTTTGAAATCGAAAGATGTAGCTGGTGTAGAGAAGGAATGTATAAAATTTGGTGAAGAAGTATTAAAATTGAAATAGAGTTCTCTTCGCAAAATACAGCTATTATCAGGCTTTATAAGCTGCGCATAATGCTATGACTATCAAGTCAAAAATAACCCAAATCACCTCTGCTGAACAATCAAATCCTATCACAGGGTCATGATTGCAATAAACACAATCAGTTTTTTGAACAATATAAATACTCCTTAAGAGTTATATAACCTGAAACGTTAACACTTATAAAAAAAATCCACCCTTGTGAATAACCCCGCTTTGTGGTACGGTCTTTTTACTATTAATAGCTAATTTTATAAAAGCTTCATCCAACCATCAGAGGGTCCGTTCACTAAAAACTCTTTTTTCTCATGGCTTCGTCGCGATGGTCACGCCGTAACATATTAAAAGC
>DATAJQ010000099.1:0-10759 GCA_036262095.1 Chitinophagaceae bacterium
CCCGTCATCCCGTATCTCCACCAGCACATGTCTGCCATCAGTAATATACATGCTGGCTGTAATAGAACCATTCTGTTTGCCATATTTGATGGAGTTCTCCACAAGATTCAGCAGCACCTGTCTTATTTTTTCCTTATCGGCGAAAACAGTAAGTGGGGATTCACAACCTTTCTTAATGCTGCAGCGGATATTCTTTTGTTCCGCCATAATGGAGATGCTTTCAAACGTTTCTTTTACGAGGTCCTGGATCACAAAGTTCTGCTTGATCAGGTTCAACTCGCCTCTTTCCAGCCTTGATATTTCGTCCAGGTCATTCAGCAGGTTGGTAAGCCTTTCCACATTAGTGGATGTTTTTTCCAGGAACTTCCTGTTCACCTGCGGATTTTCCAGGGCGCCTTGCAGCAAGGTATCTACATAACCCTGAATGGCGAACACAGGTGTTTTGAATTCGTGTGAAAGGTTTTGGAGAAACTCTTTTCTGAATTGTTCGTTTGCCCGCAGCAGTTCTATTTCCTGTTTGTTTTCCGTTGCCCAGGCTTCCACGTCTTCCCTTACTTCATCAATACTTTTCTTGGGTAAGATGTATTTGTAGTAGGTTTCCTGCCTTTTAGTGGCTTTGGTCTGGTAAATGAATTTATAAATGAGCTTGATCTTCCGGTAGATAAATCTTTCAAGTACGAAGCTGATCAGGAAATAACCGCCCCCCAGTATTACCAGGAAAGAGATCAATACCGGTTGCCATCTTTTTTCAATAACGAATACCAGCAGGCTGATCGGGGCAGCCAAGCCCAGAGCAGTAAGAAAAGAAAGCTGACGGGGGGAAATATTTTTAAGGGAGAACATGTGATGAAGTTACGCTTCAAAGCTCAAACTTATATCCTACTCCCTTCACCGTCGTCACACAATCGATCCCCAGTTTCTGACGGATCTTGCGGATATGGACATCGATAGTGCGGTCGCCTACGATCACATCATTACCCCATACCTGGTTGAGTATTTCGTTGCGGAGGAATACACGTCCTGGTTTTTGAGCCAGCAGGTATAATAATTCAAATTCCTTTTTCGCCAGCACAATATCATTTCCATCCACCTGCACCATAAAGCGCTCTGGATCTATTTTGATGTTTTCCAGTTCCAGGGTCTTTACCTCTGTTTTATTCAGCCGGCGGAACAAAGCGTTCACACGGCTCAGGAAAACTTTTGGACTGATCGGCTTACTCACATAATCGTCGGCACCGGTTTCCAAACCTCTGATCTGGCTGCCATCATCATTTACCGCTGTAAGGAAAATGATCAGGGTGTCTTTGAAAGCTGCCTGGGTACGAAGGATCTGGCAAACTTCAACCCCTGTTTTTTTCGGCATCATTACGTCCAAAACTACCAGGTCGGGTTGGGTACGCCTTGCTTTTTCCAGCGCTTCATCCCCGTCCTTGGCGGTTATCACATCATATCCTTCGCCGCTGAGGTTGTATTTTAAAATTTCTAATATATCCGGTTCGTCGTCGGCTATCAACACTTTTCGGGCCTTAGTTTCCATGCCAATGAAAGTTTGCGCAAAGCTACTGGGAAATTGCTGGCGCAAAAAACCCCGGCACTTTGTTCATACAGACTTAATGATAACTTAATATCAGGCATGATTTTATGATAAGAAAACGCAGGCCGGGCCGGAGACAACCTTATGCTCCGGAAACCGTCTTATAACTGTGTGATAAACAGTTTATAGTTGAATATCAACGCTGGTTATTAAATTTGCATATCTATCCTTATGACTTCAATGTTGAGATACCTTGTTTTATGGACTGCTTTCCTGGCTTTTTCTACAGGCCTGGCAGCACAGCTTAATATCAATAATGCCGCTATCACGATAAAGCCGCCCAAGAACAGGGAGCTTTTTCATGATTATATCGATAAAGAACAAAGAGACCTGCTGGGTGCGGATGGAAAAGCCGACAATGAACTCGTGTTTTCCGGAAATGAAGAAGTAAATCTTTTGCTCACCAAAGCCATCGGCCAAACGGTTGATGAATTCCAATACGACATAGAAGCAGATACTTTACTTGATCACCGGCTGAAAGTGAACTATCTCACCGGCATGTCGAACCTGTTGAAATATGTACGTACCAACTGGCGCACAAAAAAAGTGAACCTGCTGCATCTTCCGCAGATCATCAACGGGTATAAGCAATGCGTGATTAATGACAGGGATGGTAAAAGCATAGAGCCGGTAATTGCACCACTATCTTACGATGCAGGAACTGCTGTACTTGCTGCCAATATTTTCTCTTCGAATAAAGGATATCAGCCATCCAAAGATCAGCTTATCTTAAAATACTGTGTACTGCATCCGGCTTCCACATTTATTACCCTTAAGGATAATCCCAATGTGCCTTTTGCAGACAGCCTGGTGAAAGCCGTAGCAAAAAGATATCCCGCTCAATTGTATACTTACGCACAAGCCAACAATAAACTGGGAGGCATTATCCGCAACATCAATGATGATGAATTTGTGAAGGCCGTTACCCGTATGGCGAGAAGCAGAAGCGGGCAACAATATTTTCCTTTCCTTGATAATATTGTGAAAGGGAAAATAACTTTTGAGGAACTGGACGCAGCAGAACAGGATTCAGTACAATATTTCCGGCTGCTGGTAAAAACGCAGATGGACTATATGCAAAGGGCGATCAATAAAGATACAGCCATTGCATTTAAAGAGTTGACAGCAAAACTGGAGAAAAAGGCAAAAGATGTATTTGTAACAACCATCAATGGCTTGCATAATGAATCGGATGCTGTTCGCTTCAGGTGCCTTCAGCCATTAACAGCACAGGAATTGTATTACCTGGCAGTACTCACTGATGGGTTGATCTATACGTCAAGCTACACAAATGGCGTGTACCCGTTAATGATGAAAAAGATCAACAACCGTGGTGATTCATTATTGCTCAGCCTGAACTTTGATCACTACCGTAAATTCATCAGCCAGGCGGCTGCCTACAATACCCTGGGTAATTTTCTTTCCACCTTCCCCCGGCATGACGAAGCGACCGATCTGATGAAAGCCTTTGTGGGCGGTTTGGAAAAAACAGAAGGACTGGAAGACGGAGTGGACGTAGCAGATTCTTATGCCAGCATTATTGAGACCAATAAAAAACTGGCAGCAGAAGTGTTGAACCTGGTGCAGGAAAATTATCAGCGCAACCTTGATGAGAATAACAAGAAAGGAATTGTGATCTATAATATTTTAAATAAGCTCTTCCTTTCTGCAGACTCATCCAAGAATATCGACCTTACCAAAGAACTGGGTATCCCACCCGTATATAATGTGCCCTTCTCTTCATTGACCAATGAGAAAGGCGAAGTAATAGCCCAGGTATTCTTTTATGGTGATAAAGACGGGCAGGGGATCTTCACTGGTTTCCAGAATATGTTTGGCGGCGGCAACTGGGCTATTGACCGGAGTAATCCGCAATGGATCACGATCCGCTCCATCAAAGGAAATCCTGTAGTGATCTATGCCAACAAACCATTACCGGAAGAAACCGGTGAAGATGATAAAGCACAGCAGGCGCTGGATGATTATCTGGAGAAGAACAATATTCATCCTACAGTGACCATTCACCGCGGCCATAGTTATTTCGCCAATTCAACCATTGCCTATATGGCACCTTCTTCCCGTATCGTGTTCATGGGCTCTTGTGGTGGATTCCATTTGATCGATTCTATCCTGCATAAATCAGAAGATGCACACATCATTGCATCCAAGCAGATCGGTAAAACGGCAATCAATAAACCGTTCTTCCTGTTGCTTACCGAGAAACTGCGGAATGGTAACAATATTGACTGGATACCTTTCTGGAAAGAATTCAAATCAAAAGCCAGTGTGGAAGGATTTGAAGATTATATTCCACCCTACAAAAACCTGGGAGCTATTTTTATAAAGGCGTACAGGAAATCGATGGGAGAGGAAGAAACGGATGGATGACGCCGGCAATGATGTAAGAGATATGATAAGAAAGGGGATCACCATAGCTGTATGCTTATTCTTCATTTCGAAGACACTCTTGGCTCAAGACAAAGCTTCTACCAATCCTGTCGGATGCCAGGTGCCGCTGAGCAGGCAGATTTTTCATGATTATGTGGATGCAGCCCAGAAAAACCTGGGAAATCTTACTTCAGCAGATATTGACAGGTTGCAATGCAGCATTGAAACCGACAGCCTTATCAAAGCGCAGGATAAAGTGCGTTATCTCCGGGGGATCGAAAATCTCCTGAAAGTTTTTGCTGCAGGTTATAAGAACAAAGAGACGGCAAACAAACTGTTGCCACAGGCTATTCATGCATACGAATCCTGCATGGCAGCAGATAAGAATGGCCGCTCTATCGAGCCGGTGATAGAAAAAGCATCTTATGAAGTGGGCAGCCTGATCATTAGCGGAACGAAGATCGCGTTTGAAAAAAACGCGGGATTCAAAGCCGGCCAGCGATTGCTGGTGTTAAAATATTGTTCGCTTCATCCTGACCAGACATTCCAGACACTCAGGGAAAATCCTGATATGCCTTTTGCCGACAGCCTGGTAAAAGCTGTGGCAAAAAAATATCCTGCCCAGTTGTATACTTACGCACAGGCCAATAACAAACTTGGTTACACTATCCGGAATATCACGGACGATAATTTTGTAAAGACCGTCGTACGCATGTCGAGAAGCAAAAGCGGTCAGCAATATTTTCCTTTCCTGGATAATGTGGTAAAGGGCAAGATCACAATGGCTGAGCTGGATGCTGCAGAAAAAGATTCGGTATTGTATTACCGCCTGCTTGTTAAAACCAGGATCGAGTACGTGCAACGGGCTATGAATAAAGATACCGCCATAGCTTATGCAGAACTGGAAGCACGCCTTCGTCAAAAAGCCAGTGATGTATTTGTTACAACTATTAACGGCTTGCATGAAAGGCCTGATGCGGTGCGGTTCAAAAGCATTCTGCCGCTTACTGCGCAGGAACTGTATTATCTCGCCGTGCTCACAGATGGGTTGATCTATACTTCCAGCTACACGAATGGTGTGTATCCACAGATAATGAAAAAGATCAATAACCGCGGTGATTCATTATTGCCGTCTGTTCATTATGATCATTACCGCAAATTCATCAGCCAGGCGGCAGCATATAATACCCTGGGCGGTTTCCTGGCTTCTTTTCCTGACAGTAAGAGTGCAGATGAACTGATGAAAACATTTGTAAGCCGGCTGGAGGAATCAGAAGGCCTGGAAGATGGAGTGGATGTAGCGGATTCCTATGCGAGCATTGCTGAAACACTGCCTGACCGGGCAAAGGAAATGCTGAAAAATGTGCAAGCGAATTATGAGCGGAATAAGAGTCAGGGCAATACAAGAGGGCAAGCCATTTATACAATTCTGGATAAATTATTCCTGTCAGCCGATTCTTCCAACGGGATTGATCTTACAAAAGAGTTGGGTATTCCACCTGTCTACCGCGTTCCTTTTTCATCGCTTACAAATGAAAAAGGAGAAGTGATTGTGCAGGTATTCTTTTTTGGCGATGAGGACGGAAAACTGGATTTTGGCATTTTTCAATCCATGTTCCCGCGTACACACTGGACGATTGATAAGAGCAACCCGCAATGGATACTGATCAAATCAACCAAAGACAAGCCCATTTCCATCTATGCCAATATTCCGTTTGATGAGGAAACGGGCAAAGACGATATGGCGCAATCAGCTTTGCGGAATTATCTCCGGGAAAATAATATCAAACCGACGGTGACGATCAACCGCGGACATAGCTACCATGCCAACACGACCATTGCCTACATGGCACCCTCATCCCGCATTGTGTTCATGGGTTCCTGCGGTGGCTTCAACCTGATCAATGCCATTCTGCAAAAATCACCGGATGCTCATATAGTTGCCTCCAAGCAAATCGGGAAGAGGGATATCAACAAACCATTCATTCAGTTGTTGATGGACAAACTGAGGACTGGCGCCGATATTGAATGGATCCCATTCTGGAAGGAGTTCCGTAAGAACGCCAAAGTAGATGGCTTTGATGATTATATCCCTCCGCATAAGAACCTGGGAGTGATTTTTATTAAAGCATACAATTTGAGCCGTTCCTGAGTCAAAACAAACTTTACTTAATTTCGCAACTCCTTAATTCTTCATTTTGGCTGAAACAGCACCTAAAAAATTTGATATAGCGGTCTTGCGGAGGGTTTTCGGTTATGCGGCACCGTATAAAAGAAAATTTTATCTCTCGGTCGTGTTGGCGATACTGCTGGCCGTGATCACGCCGGTAAGGCCGTGGCTGATACAGCTGACAGTAGATAAATTCATTGTTTTTTCCCTGGCAGACATGGTGGTGAGAATCACGCTGCTCCAGATCGGGCTGATTCTGCTGGAAACAGCCATGCGTTTTGCCTTCACGTTTGTAACGGCCTGGTTGGGGCAGTCGGTGGTAAAGGATATGCGGATCGCCGTATATAGAAAAATACTGGGATTGAATCTTTCCCAGTTCGACAAAACACCGATCGGCACACTTACGACCCGTACTATTAATGATATTGAATCCATCAATGAGATTTTTTCGGAAGGCCTGGTGCCGATCATTGCAGACCTGCTTTCCATTGTTTGTGTGCTGGCCTATATGTGCTGGGTGGATTGGAAGCTCACCCTTGTAGCCCTTATCCCTTTCCCGATCATTATCATCGCTACTTATTATTTTAAAGAAAGTATCAATAAATCTTTTTTTAAAGTAAGGAATGCCGTTACCAATCTGAATGCTTTTGTGCAGGAGCATCTGACAGGCATGGCCGTGGTGCAGGCTTTTGCATCAGAAGACAGGGAGTTCAGCAAGTTTCAAAAGATCAATAAAGAACACCGCAACGCGAATATCAAAGCCATTTTTGCCTATTCCGTTTTCTTTCCGATAGTGGAGATCGTGCTGGCTTTGTCTATCGGCCTGATAGTGTGGTGGGCGGCCAAAGAAGCGCTGGACCTGCAGAAAAGCCAGCAGGGTACCGTTATTTCATTTATCCTTTGCCTTAACCTGCTGTTCCGCCCTTTGCGTGTGCTGGCAGATAAATTCAATGTGTTGCAAATGGGGGTTATCGCCAGTGAGCGGGTATTCCGGGTACTTGATAATGATGATGTAACCAAACCGCCGGCAGAAGGGTATCAACCTTCACCAGCCAGGATAGAAGGATCCGTAAGTTTTGATAAAGTATCCTTTGCTTACACGGATGATAAATATGTATTGAAAGATATCAGCTTTAATATACAACCTGGCGAAACTGTAGCGATCGTAGGCCATACCGGCAGTGGCAAAACCACGATCATCAGCCTGCTGAACCGCCTTTATCATGTAAAGCAAGGTGCGATCCGGATCGACGGACGGAATATTGAATCTTACGAACCTGATTTTCTCCGCAGGCATATTGGCGTGGTATTGCAGGATGTGTTTCTTTTTTCCGGCTCTGTGCTGGACAATATAACGCTGCGCAATGAAGAGATCTCCAGAGAAAAAGTGACAGAAGCGGCGAAGCTGATCGATATGCACGATTTCATTATGCGGCTTCCGGGAGGATATGATTATAATGTAATGGAAAGGGGAGCAACACTTTCATTGGGCCAGCGGCAGTTATTGTCTTTCATCCGGGCTTTATTATATGATCCGTCCATTCTTGTGCTGGATGAAGCCACTTCTTCAGTGGATACAGAAAGTGAATTGCTGATACAACATGCGATAGACACGCTGATCAAAGGCCGTACGGCGATCGTGATCGCCCACCGGTTGTCAACGATCCGGAAAGCGGATAAGATCATTGTGCTGGATAAGGGGGAATTGAAGGAAATGGGAACACATGAGGAGCTGTTGGCGAAAGGAGGGTTTTATGCGCAGTTGCACAGTATGCAGTTTGAGAAACATCAGGTGAAGGTGTAGCAGAGGCTATCACAAATTAACCTGGTAGCTGGTACTTCGGCCTGCTGCGCTGCCTGACTGGATAAAAGCGTTTATGCTGAGTAGGTATTGAAGATCGCGTGTAGCAGTAGCTTTGGATGTTTTAGTGAGAGAAACATATTTGCTTGCGGTCATTCCCCCTTTAAAGCCCGTTGGTCCTTCTTCGAGCATTCGCCGGATGGCTTTGGATTGCCTTTCATTGAGTATATCAGTGAAACGGTCAAAGAACCTGGTTTTTTTCAAGGTAAAGTCAATCAGCTCTTCCGCAGCAATCTGGGCTTCCAGCACCGTTCTGATAAAATAATTTACCCAGGGAGTGATTTCATTTGAACGTTGCGCTTTTTCAAGAGCTGCGTAGTAAGTATTTTTTTTAGCTTCTATTGTTTTTGAAAGACTCATTAAAACAGGCCGGCCAATGCCTTGTGATAAGGCTTTTTCTGCTATAGCTCGTCCGATACGGCCATTGCCGTCTTCAAAAGGATGAATGGATTCAAAATATAGATGTGCGATAGCAGCTCTCAGTGGCGCTTTTTTTATTTCCTCCGAACCACCCGGTCCTGTTTTATTGAACCATGCAATGAATTTTTCCATCTCCTCAGGCACACGATCGGATGGGGGTGCTTCAAAATGTATTATTTGTTTACCCATTGCACCGGATACGATCTGCATGGGCTCCGTATGGCTACGCCAGGCCCCTACTGTAATATCCCGCTCTTTTTTTAAAAGCATTTTATGCCATGCAAAAAGTTTTTCCCGGGAAAGAGGTTCCTGGAAAGTGTTTCGTACGTCTATCAATAGCTCACTCACACCTTCTGCTTGCTTATCCTTAACTTTTTCCAGTTGCTGGTTTAAACCAAGATTATTTCTGATGGAAGACATAACGTCTTTCCGGCTTAAATATTCACCTTCTATTTCAGAAGTTTTAATGGCTTCCAGTACTATCATTTCAACAATAGTATCTGTCATGGTATTTTTGGGAAGCGCATTTAAAATCCCTGAAACCTTTCCCGTTTTTTCGGCAATAAAGAAGAGGTCATCTTCTGCTTCGCGCAGAGAATAGGTGAAGTGTAGCCAATCCTCTTTTTCCCAGTTATAACGGAGCATGAGCCGAATAAATTGATTATTCGGCTCAAATATAGTCAAAAAATGAGCCGAATAATCAATTTATTCGGCTCAAATCTGGAAGGATTTTTCTTTCAGATTTGAGCTGACCACCAAAACCCCAGGATTTTCATCAATTTCCCATTTCCAATTCCTTTTTCACTTACCGACCCTTATCTTTGCGCCAAATTTCAGGAACTGTATGCGTTTAGAACGTCTCAAATGCTTGCCAGTAGCGGTTTTTAGCTTATTTCTTACCTTATCCGGCAGCATCGCTTTTGCCCAGCATGAGGAACATGGGCAGCCTACTCAGGAAGCTGAGCATGCCCCCGTGGAAAAAAAGGGTTTTAATGCCACAGAAGTGATCTTTGGGCACGTCCTGAACAACCACGATTTCCATTTCTTTGATATCGTCGGTGATGACGGGGTGAAACATCCCATCAGCCTTCCCCTGCCGGTGATCCTTTACTCTCCTGAAAGAGGATTGACCGCTTTCATGTCGTCCAAATTTGAACATGGGCATGCAACACACAATGGTTATGCCATGCTCACGGAGCACAGTATCGCTGAATGGGGGCTTGATCCTAAAAAATTCAACGCGCAGGATATTGTTGCAGTGAACGAGAACGGAGAATACGATGCTTCCGTTAAAGTATACGATCTTTCTCTTACCCGCAATGTGGTGCAGATGTTGCTCGCCCTGGCACTGTTTACCTGGGTGATGCTGCGTATTGCTAAAAGATATAAATCCGGTGTCGGTGTTACTTCTGCTCCCAAAGGCTCTCAAAGCCTGCTGGAGCCGGTGATCACCTTTGTAAGGGATGAAGTGGCCAAGCCAAACCTTGGCGCTGCTTCTTACCGCTACCTTCCCTACCTGCTTACGATCTTCTTTTTTATCCTGATCAATAACCTTTTCGGGATGATACCCGGCTCTGCCAACGTAACAGGCAATATTGCTTTCACGCTGGTGCTGGGAGTTACGGCCTTTATTGTGATCATGTTCAGTGCCAACAAGCATTTCTGGTCACATATCTTTAATCCGCCCGGTGTTCCGGGATTTGTAAAAGGCATTTTGGTGCCGGTAGAGTTTCTCGGTATTTTCATTAAGCCCTTTGCATTGATCATCCGTCTTTTTGCCAACATGGTGGCGGGTCACATTATCATCATCTGTCTGATATCACTGATATTTATTTTCGGGCAAATGAGCAGCGTGGCAGGTTGGGCAGCATCACCGCTTTCCGTTGCCTTCACGGTGTTTATTTACCTGATCGAAGTGCTGGTGGCTTTCCTTCAGGCATTTATTTTTGCTAACCTGGCTGCTGTATTTATCGGTCAGGCAATTGAAGGAGCGCACCATGATCATGAACCGGAGGGTGCGCATGTAGGATCAGGACACGATGACCCCGTTTTAGTATAGGATCTTTTTTTTAATTATAAAATCTGAATCATGGATTTAATGAACATGTTCACTTTATTGAGCGAAGTACCCTGGGCGAATGCAGGTGGTGCTATCGGTGCTGGTCTGGCTGCAATTGGTGCAGGCATCGGTATCGGTTCTATCGGTAAAGGCGCTGTAGAAGGTATCGCACGCCAACCCGAAGCTGCCAACGACATCCGTTCCAGCATGATCCTGGCTGCTGCCCTTGTAGAAGGTGCTGCACTGTTCGCGATCATCGTAGGCTTC
>DATAJQ010000100.1:0-5254 GCA_036262095.1 Chitinophagaceae bacterium
AATAAAGACAAAAAAAATGGGGCCAGGATAGAAATCCAGCCCCGTTTTTAAAATCCAATATCCTATGAAAAACCGAAACGAAAATACAACATTTATCCTATTTTCCTACAGGACTTTTACGATTTTTAAAACTTTTTTTAATTAATTATAAATGAATTCTTTGAATATTAAAAAAGCCCCACTAAAGGGGCTTTTTTATTTGATATAAACAAACTTTTGCTAATGATCGTTAGTATGACCAAAGATCCTGTTCGTAATTGAAAATTTTCTCTTTGATCGCCTCTCCTTCCAGCAGGGCAAGGATCGGATCTTTGATATAGGTCCTGATATTGCGGTTAGCTGCATTGTCGAGTGTAGACTTTACAATATAGCTGCTGAACATCCTGCTTTCAAACAACTCTTCCCAGGTCATCCGGCTATTACCCATGTTTTTGGGATTATAGACTTCATATTTGGTCAGGATCGGGCGAAGGTCGGGGTAATAAACCCAGAACATGGTTGAGCTGCCCGGACGTTCCTGTCCGTTAGGGAAGTATAATGTTTTCAGCGGAGCAATTCCGAGTATCCTGCAAAACAGGCGGCTGGCTTCGCGGTCGAATACCCATTCTTCCTTGATCCTCAGTTTTACCACTGATTTTCCATCAAAGCTGGCGCGGGTAACAACGTAGCGGATCACTTTGCTGGGATCGTTGGGGTCAACCTGTGGAACTGTGTCGGCGGTACCGGTGGTCATCTGATCAATTTCTGCTCCGGTAACAGGAGTAGTGAACCTGTCGTCAGCAAAAGCTGTCACCTGTCCGGATTTAACTGCTTTCAACAGCATATTGATGAACATCTGGCTGCCGTTATCGCTTTCTGCTTCGTAGCGGAAAGGCTGGTTCATTTTTTCACGAAGGTCCAGCTCTCTCCACACTTTTTCTGCAAAAAGGGCGTCATCAGCTCTCAGGTGTTCATAATCCAGTGGAGTACGGGCATTCACACTGCTTTTATCATAAGCATTGTCATTGCGCAGCGATTTTTTCACCGTTGTATCTGCCATACCTGAAGAATCCACAACAATAGGAATATTGCCATAGGGATTATAGTTGGAAGGCGGAGCGGTGTTATTCTGCTGGGTCTCCTGCTGCTGGGTTTGCTGATTTGCCGGAGGGTTACCGGTCCTTCTGCGGTTGGATGTACGCTGTGCGCCAGCATCAGCTACTACCAGGGCACCAAAGGCCATCAGCAAACAACTCTTTACAACAATGCTTTTCATCTTCATTAGTTTATTTAATATAGTACACAAGTGAAGGCAGTTTTTGGCTTCTGCCATCAGGTCCTGTAGCGCGGATATTATCGATCGTTACAGTTCTTCCTGCAGCCAGGTTCCGGATCATGCTTTGGGCTTTAGGGCTCCAAAGGTTACCTGTACAGGGGGCTTCATCAATATCACCTTCTGCATTGTCAGCAGTGATAGTGAAGCTGGTTACTCCGTATTTCAGATTAAGCGGAAAGTCTTTAATGTAAGCACCCACACCGGTTTGTGCTTTGAAAGCACCGGCAGGAATGTTTTCACCGCTCGCATAACCACCAACAGTGCCTACAGGCTGAGGGATGGTGCGTACGCGGAACTGGGATACACCAGCAACTTTACCGTCTACTGATACAGTTATTTTACAATCGTCGGTTACGCTGTTCACTTTAGCGATGTAATGACCGCCGCCCAGTTTTTGGAGGTTGCCGCCACCACCGGAAATGCTTACCTGAACTTTATCGTCTCCACCACCGCTTGCAGCGATAGAAACTTTGTTGTCATAACCGATATAAAGAACGTTCATTTCATCCAGGGCGATTGACGCGCTGGCCTGTCCTACTGTATAAGGAACGTCTTTTTTGATGCTTTGTTGTTTGCCATCCTGATCGAGGTAGTTGATGGTAACAGGGATAGAATGGTCACCGATGCCTGCGGTAGGCACTTTCAGGTGAGCAGCTCCATCTTCGCCGATAGGCACTGTTTTACCACCGATCACGATAGTGGGTTGTGCCGCTTTGCTGAAGGCACCCACACCGGCAGTGATCTCGATCTCCTGGCCTGGCATTACATAGTTAGAGCTTTGACCAATGATGGCAGCGTAGGTATCGAACCTTACAGTTACTTTACCTACTTGCTCATGGCAATAAGCTACTATTTTGTTCTCAGAAGTTCTGACATCGTTCTGGAACTTACTCAGGATTGTCAGTGCAGCAACAGTGGGAACCATGCGGAAATAAGCCGCTTCCCAGGTGTTGTTGCCTTTTGCTTCTGTTTTAGGTTTGGTTAAATCAATCTGCAGTGTTTTTTCAAACTCTGCTTTGATTGCGGGATCAACGCCGAGAACATCGTTCTTATATTTCACCAGCATGTCGTAAAGAGCTTTACCCTGTCCTTTCTCTACCATTACGTGGGTAGGAATATCAAGGTTATCCTCTTTGAACTTTTTGGTAGGATCTTTCGGATCGCCGTTGGCTTCCGTGATGATCCGGTCTTTCAATCCCTGTATAAAATTGTATACATCTTTTGAATAGGCTTCTACCTGTTTAGCTTTGGGAAGCCAGATTTTGGCTTTCTCAGCAGTAGCAGGTTCTGTTGACTTTTCAGCCAAAGAAGCCAGGATAGTCTGCGTTGATTGGTTTACAGTATTGTTAGTATTCTGTAAACTATTATTTACCGTTTTGAAGGCATTCAGGATCTCAGATGACACGTTGAGGGCCAGAAGGGCCGTCAACACGAGGTACATCATGTTGATCATTTTCTGCCTGGGCTCCTTAGGTAAAGACATGACGATTCTTGGTTTTAAAAATTAGATATGGTGACTATCAAAAATCACGGGATACGGATCTATTAGATTTTTTTATAAACGAAACCCTTATACCGTTAGTTTAGCTGCGACCCTGCATGGCGCTGAGCATATTGCCATAAACATTGTTCAGGCGGCCCAGGTTGTTTGCCAGTAAGGCGATCTGGTCTTTTGCTTTCTGAGCATCTTCCACGCTGCCTTGCATTGCTTTGGAAGCTTCTGTAAGGTTGCTATAGAATTTGTTCATAGCTTTTAAATGGTTGTTGGTATCCTGCAATTCCAGTTCATAGATCGTGTTCAGGGAAGACAGGTTTTTAGTCAGCACCTGAACCTGATCATGGAATTGTTTGGTACCATCAGCGGCCTGGTTGAAATGCTGGATGCTGTTGGCAGCGCCTAAATAAGCATCTTTCATTGTGCCCAGTGCATTAGCCGCTTCTTTTGTTTTTGCGGTATAGTCGCCGGTAGCAGCCACCACGTCAGTGATATCAGCCATTTTATCTACCGTGCCACCAAATTTTTTGAAGTTTTCGCCCAGGCGGCCGAGGTTAGCCGGAGTGATGTCTGCATCACGCAGCATGTCTTCCAGTTTGTTCAGCGCGGGATTACCTGAGTTGCCACCACCGAGTGAAAGCGGAGTGGGTTTGAAGTTGGGATCAAGGTCAGGGTGAGTAGAGATGCCGGGGAAATATCTTTCCCAATGTGGTTCTTCGGGAGGAGGAACGAGGAATGCCATTACGAGGAACACGATGGCTTCTGCGATAAGACCCACCATGATCGCGTAGTCAGCTCCCGGCCAGTGAAGGATTTTCATCATGGCAGCGAAGATCACCACGGCAGCAAAAAAGCTAAAAAGGAAATTGAGAACTACCTGGCCTTTTTTCGATTTAAAGAATAGCATAAGGGGTTCGTTTTTATAGTTTATTAAATTTTAAAAGAAACGAATAGAAAGCAGTAAAAATTGTGTAAAAAGGGGTCGCAGAAAGACCCTTTTAGAAAATTCTCTTATCTGCGACGACCTTTTTGCGGAGCGGCTGGCAGGTCAATAACACTGCGGAAGCCGATATAAGATTTGGCTGAGTCCTGATATTCGTAAGTGCTGGTACCTGTCTGCAGGTAATAACCTACGTCTTTCCAGCTTCCACCACGGATAATTTTGCGTTTCATCAGCGGGGGATCATCATCTTTTGCGTTCCAGCGAACATCAGGGTTCATATCGTGCTGGAAGTTGTTGCGGCCTTCATAATAAATAGAAGAGGTCCATTCTGCCACGTTACCTGACATGCAATACAGACCGAAATCATTAGGCCAGTAAGCATCTGCACGAACAGTGTAGAAGCCGCCATCTTCAGGATAGTTACCACGGCCGGGTTTGAAATTGGCCATCAAACATCCTTTTTTATTACGGAGGTAATAGTTACCCCAGGGGAACATTGATTGTGAACGTCCGCCGCGGGCTGCATATTCCCACTGCGCTTCTGTTGGCAGGCGGAAATCGGATTCCTGTACCCTTTTCTTACTGTCGAGCCAGGAGTTCAGATAATGCGTTCTCCATTCGCAGAAAGCAGTTGCCTGTTTCCAGTTAACGCCTACAACCGGATAGTTACCGAAAGCAGGGTGTGAGAAATAACGTTTGGTCATTGGTTCGTTGTAGGAATAAGCGAAATCGCGGATCCAGACCAATGTATCGGGATAGATACCTATATCTTTCTTAACGATGAATTTTGAGCGGGGTTTGCCGGCATTCTCCCTTTTGGCTGCTTCTTTCAGGTCAAAGGTTTCAGAATGGTAGATCAGTTTGGAGGCATCGATCTCTTTCTTGCCGAAAACACGGTCTTCCGGGGCGAGGATAAGATCGGCCATTGACTCTACGGTTTTGGGATCATCCCATTTTACCTGGCGCATGGCTACCCAATCAACATATTCGTTGCCATCTGCTCCGGCTTTCACCTTACCCATTTTACGGGCGGCTACTGAGTCGCGGACCCAGAACACAAACTGACGGTATTCATTGTTGGTAATTTCCGTTGCATCCATCCAGAATCCACTGATGGAGACTGAGCGGTTACGGGCACTGAATGCGTAAGCAGGATCCTCGTCGCTGGGTCCCATGTGGAATGTACCCTGTGGTATGTACACCATTCCCGGAGGTTTGGGGAGCACATAGCGGCTGCCGGGAGAGATGCCATGTACCTGGCCATCATTGGGGACTAAGGCGCCGCCACCTTTGTTTTTCTTTCCGCCGATTATACCACAACTTGCCAGCATAGAAACACTGACAATAGCCAGGATTGTTCGGTTAAGGTTTTTCATTTTCATACACTTAAAGGGTATTGGGCAAATATAATATTTTGGTTTGTTCGTAAGCACAACGTTACAATTTTATTTTATATAGCCAAATCGGATTTTACGACGTAAATATTCTAACGAAATATGAC
>DATAJQ010000101.1:0-5834 GCA_036262095.1 Chitinophagaceae bacterium
TGCTGTTCCGATGCTTGCAACAGC
Source organism: Chitinophagaceae bacterium (assembly GCA_036262095.1). GTDB lineage: Bacteria > Bacteroidota > Bacteroidia > Chitinophagales > Chitinophagaceae > Terrimonas_A. The sequence goes on from DATAJQ010000101.1 coordinate 25, forward strand.
CAGTTGAATTATTTATATTGTGCAGATAAATCCAAAGGCCGTGAAAATAACATCCTTACTAACTCAATACCTCTACAACCACCATCGGCTCGATTTACCCGGTATTGGCACTTTCCTGTTAGACCCTTCTGCAATAAATGCACTGGAAAACAGTAAACAGCGCTCCGCTGTGCTGGAAGGCATCAGTTTTGAAAACAATCCCAATCTCAAGGAGTCTCCTGAGCTTGTTGCATACATTTCTGCGCAAACAGGTAAGATGAAACCGCTGGCTGCAGCCGACCTGGAATCCTATATTGAGGTAGCCCAGCAATTCTTGAATATTGGAAAGCCTTTCACTTTTGAAGGTATCGGTACACTGGTAAAAGTGAATCTGAAAGAATGTGAATTTGTACCCATTTCCATTTCTACAGACAAGGTAAGGGAACAGTTAAACACAAAAGAAACACAGAAAGCCGCAACCCGCGAAGAAGCTGCCCCTCAATATGAATCCTTTCTTTCTGAACCGGCCCTGAAGCAGGGTTGGAAAAAACCGGTGGTCGCACTTGCCCTTATCTGCGGGCTTGGCCTTACCATCTGGGGAGGATACGCGATCTCTAAAAAATCTGCCTCAAAAGCTACCGATTCAGCAGCCATTATCAGTGACACTACTGTAATGGACACAGCTATTACTCAAGCGCCGCAAACGGACAGTCTTGAAAAAGCTGCTGCACTGGCAAGCGCCAATTATAAATATGTGCTGGAAGAAGCTAACCAGCAAAGAGCGATGAAGCGTTATAAACAACTCCGCACCAATCTCTGGGATGTAAAGCTGGAGACAGCCGATTCTGTTCGCTATAAACTCTACCTCTTATTGCCTTCACAAAATGCAGACACTACCAGGGTGCTTGATTCACTCACAGTAATGACAGGAAAAAAAGTATATATCGAACACCAGAACTGATAACATGCCTGCATACTGTTTTTCTTATACTTCTCCGCCCATTGCCGGATCTGTGCGGCTCATTTTTCCTGTTTCCACATGGCCGGCACAGCGTTGCATGAACATATCATTTCCTGCAATGCTGACCGTAAAATCATACCAGCCATAGCTTTTTGCAAGATTGAGCTTAACCTGGATTTTTGATGAACCAAGTTTTACACTACGTGCTGCATTTTTGTATGCATTATCCTTTATCATCACTTCATGCATTTTATCCGCATCATTATTCATGAAGTGGATAGATATATCTCCTGCGGGCAGGTATTCGATTTTTACTGATACTCCCGGATCCGCTTTGTCTCCGGCAAATTCACGGAAAAAACCATTGGGGCCATGTACTTTCAAATGATAACATCCTTCATCAAACTCGTCAAGCGGCCAGCTATCCTTTAGTTCATCACCGGCAGCCACTGTATAATTCCAGTTGCGCCCCGATTCCTTTGCGGCTCCATATTTCCCAGCAGCATATACTGTAAACGGACTGCCTGCAGCGCCTTCCTTAAACATATCCTTACTTGCACTGAAACGCAGTTCAATTGTTTTTTTATCCTTATTCAACCCGCCTGCTGCATATAATTGATAAGGTAACGGGCAGGCAGGTCTTGTTCCTTTCTCCTGCCTGGGCATAACAGACGAAGCAGTATGCTTATTGATCTGTGCGATCTCATCTTTACTCATTGGCCTGTAACCAAAAGGATCTTTCCTGAACTGTGCTTTATGAATGGACTCGATCACGCCATGCTGCTCAAGGAAAGCTGGCAGTTTTGTCTTTTCACCATTGCATGGGCGGAACACCGAACCGAGATCACCACACACCGTTCTTCTCCAGGAACTGATATTGGTTTCCCTGATCTGCTTTCCTGCTTTACGGCTGAAAACATTTTCCAGCAATTGCAAAATAGAGGTATGATCAAATACCTGTGAGCAAACCGCACCTCCCCTGCTCCAGGGTGAAGCGATAACAAGAGGCACACGATAGCCAAGCCCGATAGCACTTCCTCTTGCATATTCCGGCTTGCGGCCTTTCAGGTCCTGCTCCAGTGTTACATGCTCAACAGAAGTATCAATACCTGCTGAAGTAAGACCTGTGTCAGATTTTTTGGGATCATGCGGCACAAAGGGAGGAACATGATCGAAATATCCGTCATTCTCATCATAGCAAAGAATGAAAATGGTCTTTTTCCATACTTCAGGATTCTGTGTTAAAATATCCATCACTTCAGAAACATACCATGCACCATACCAGGGTGCACCTGGGTGATCAGAAAAGTTTTCCGGTGCCACAAGCCAGGAAACAGCAGGCAATGCACCGCCTTGCACATCTTTCCTGAATTGATGCAAGACATCACCCTTGGGTAATTTTACTTTGCGTTTCACGCCATCATCTTCATATTCCAGGGTATCAAGCTGACGGTAGAAAGGGTCATTGATATTAGTAGTGAATGCTTTTGTGTGAAGGTTCTTTTCACGCCGGGACAATTTTGCAAAATTCTCTTCCGTCCAAATGGATGCTTCTTTCCCGATTTTTTCCAGCCATTCTTTTTTGCGGTTGAGATCTTTCGTTGCTTTTTCCAGTGCCGCTTTATCCGCTATCCCTTCTTTGATTCTTATTTCCAGTGCATTGATCTCAGCAGGAAGCTGCCTCAGCATCTTCTGTATATATTCCCGGTGTGTTTTGGAGAACCGTACATTATATTGCGAGAACCATTCAATGGGATTATCGGTAAAATTAGCCAGCCAGGAATCTTCTTCTCCTTCAAAACCCGAAGCAAGGCTGATCTCATTCTGGTATATTTTCCAGGAAATGCCGTTATCTTCCAGGCGTTCAGGAAAACTTGTCCAGCTTACTTCTCTTTCATAATCCACATTTTCATTGCGCACATTGGCATTTACCTCGCCGCTGCTTTTTTCCCTTATTGTACCTGTCCACAAATACAGCCTGTTGGGTGTTGTACCCGTAAGCGATGAACAGAAGTTCTGATCACAAACCGTGAACGCATCTGCAAGGGCATAATAAAAAGGAATATCCTCCCTGTTGTAGTAACCCATGGTTAATGGGGCATTGGCATAGGGTTTATTGCCTGATGGTTTTGCGATCAGCCATTTATCATACTTACCTCCATTCCTTGCATCAACCTGATCAGCCCAGGAATGAGGCAGGGAGCCGATCCAGGTGGATTTGGTACCTTTTATATCCAGGCGGAAAGGAATATATGCTTCGCCTGCAGCATTTTTTTGCAGCCATACAAGATCACCATCGGGCAGATTGATCGCTCTTGGATCATTGAAACCTCTTACACCCTGCAATGATCCATAGCAATGATCAAAGGAACGGTTTTCCTGCATCAGGATCACCACATGTTCTGCATCGAGATAAGTAGTACCCTTTACAGGATCGATCGCAAAGGCTTTCTGGATAGAGGGGGGAAATGCATAGGTAAAACCCATTCCGCCGGCAAGCGCTGTAGCTTTTTTGATAAACTCTCTTCTTGAATCCATCTTATAGACTGATTGGTAAGATACGTGCAACTTACATAAATAGTTGTATCCAGCCGCTTTGGTGCAGCAACACCAGGTTAATATTTTATTATTAAAGCCCGGCTGCGTACGTATCCGTCTCCTGACTCATAACTGCTCTCCTGACTACCGACTATAAAGACTCAGATCGACCAAGAACTAACTTATACCTTAAAGATCCCCTCTCTGATAGCCACCACAACAATCCCCGCAGTGTTCCTTACTTTCATTTTTTCCTGGATGCGCTCGCGATGACCTTCAACGGTACGCATACTGATGCCGAGCCTGGCAGCGATCTCCTTATTAGATAATTCTTCACAGATAAGCCGGATGATGTTTTTTTCTTTTTCTGTAAAACCAGGTCTTGCAAAGCGGCCCCGGGCGCCAGGGCGGCTGCGGGCAATGATCTTCGCCATCTGCACGGTTGTTTGAGGGCAGTAATAAGTTTTACCATCGCAAACTGCCTGGATAGCATCAAGTATTTCCTGGCGGGAAGAACTCTTAAGAAGATAGCCCAACGCGCCAGCTTCAAGCATTTCGCCTACCAGCTCTTCTTCGTTGAATAAAGTAAAAGCGATGATACCGGTGGCAGGCAGTGCTTCCGTAAGAATGCGGGTCGCTTCCACCCCATCCATTTGCGGCATTTTTATATCCGTGATTATAATATCGGGCTTAAGTTCCAGTGCCATGCTCACCAACTCTTTTCCATTCTCGGCTTCTCCAACGATCTGCATTTTCGGCAACCGTTCGATCATGGTATGAAACCCTTCCCGCACAATCGCATGATCGTCGGCGATCAGGATCCTTGTAATGTGTGTGCTTGTTGTTGTCATAAAACTAGATTGGTATTTCAATCCGGTATTTCGTTCCTTTTCCCGGCTTACTGTCTACATATAGTTCTCCATTCAACATTTCTGTCCGGTTATGCAGGTTCACCAGTCCATGACCAGGCCCCTGCGAAGAAAATTGCCGGTGCTCAAACCCTTTTCCATCATCTACTGTTATAAGCACCAGTTTATCTTCTATCCGTTGAAGATGAATAGACAATTCTTTTGCTTCAGCGTGCTTGATGGCATTGGTCATGATTTCCTGGCAGATGCGGTAAAGATTGATCATAACTGGCTGCGACAATTCAGGAAGTTTGCCTGAAGAGAACATTACATGCAATCCTTTATTGTGATTGATCTCATCCGCCATCTGGTCAACAGCTTTTACCAAACCTTTTTTGATCAGCATCACCGGCATGAGATCATTGGAAATATCCTTCATCCGGTTTAATAAGCTTGCTATATCCGAGTGCACTTTATCCAATACGGCCTGATCTCCCTTATTCAATCCATCAAGACTGTTCAATTTCAACTTAACGCCTACCAGCACCGGGCCGAGTTCATCATGCAGATCTTCTGCCATCCTGGTCCTTTCTTTCTCCAGGGTAGTGATCTCTGCGGCCAGCTTTTCCCTGTACAAGGCAAGGTTTCTCCGCTGATAGCGGATCATCGTTGCCGTAAAAAAGACAACCAGTACCAGTACGATCAGGCAGGCTATCAGTATGGCAACGAATAACGAAGGCGATGAGGCATGCATAATACAGCTACAGCATAAATAAGGTTAACAATAAGATTCATATAGATCATGATCCCCTGCACCTGCCTTCTGAAAGTGATATTACCGCCATATCCATACAGATCAAAGACCCCTGCGATAACAACAATGGTATTATAGAGCAGGAAGCCGGTACAGATCAGGAATACGGGGCTTTTCAACAGAAATGTTCTTTGCACAGACAGTTCCCTGCCAAGCAGCAGGATACTGAGCAACACGGTAATAAATGAATGCAAGAGCCGGAACCAGGTCATATTGCGGTTCATTCCTTCAAAAAAGATAACTTCAGTTAGCCAGGCAAGCAGGTAAAAGACGATCAGCAGAACGAACAGATAAGACCTGCGCCCAAAGAGGCCCAGTTCCCGGAACAGCCAGGTGATCAGCAGGCCTTCAACAACACTGTAAATACCGTAGGGAACAAAAGTATAATTCCGCTGATAGATCAGGAAGTAACAGATCGCTTCTGTTGCAAGCGCTGCCCAGCTCATAAAAAGAAATGGCCTGAAGCCGGGATAAATACGCTTGTACCTGACTATAGCGATAATAGCTGCAATTGCGATACTAAAACTGTAAAGGTCATAGATTGTAAACCTCATATCATGTTACTACTAAGCGACGTATCAGGGCAATAATCAGGGCAGGGCCTTCCAAATTCTACTATGCCTGTTCTTTCATCACCAGTGGCCGGCACTGATGACGAAGGTAGGATGTC
>DATAJQ010000102.1:0-57318 GCA_036262095.1 Chitinophagaceae bacterium
TATCTTTAACCGAAAGAAAAATATATTTGCGACCTTAAACTGATTTATGAAGAAAGTTGTTCTGTACGCTGTTAGTTGTTTGTTGATCACCTCTTTAGTTGCACAGGAAACACCCGAAGCTCCCAAAAAGAAAAAGCAGCCCATCAACCTGGCTGGCCGTGCCAATGACCATTTTATGATACAGCTTGGTTATACAGGCTGGGCCGGTAAACCCGATACGATTAATACGAGTGGCTGGTCGAAGAGTTTTAATGTTTATTTCATGTTCGACTTCCCTTTCAAAACAAATCCCAAGCTGAGCATGGCTTTCGGACCGGGCATTTCTTCTGATCATATTAAATTTTCTAAGACTTACGTCGGCATCAAGGAACAAACACCTACCCTGCAGTTCAGGGATGTAGCAGATACCAACCATTTCAAAAAAGTAAAACTCAATACCACCTACCTCGAAGCTCCCATCGAATTCCGCTATACAGCCAACCCGCTGAACAGCGACAAGAGCTTTAAATGGGCCATTGGTGTGAAAGTGGGTACTATGCTGGATGCTCATACCCGAAACAAAGACCTGCAGAATAAAAATGGCAATACCATCAATGATTACAAGCTGAAAGAATCCAGCAAAAGATATTTCAACAGTACACGTTTGGTGGGCACTGCCCGCGTTGGCCTTGGCCACTTCAGCCTCTATGGCAGTTACCAGATCACAACCCTGTTTAAAGAAGGGGTGGCAGCGGAGATCAGACCCTGGTCGATCGGCCTGACCCTGAGCGGACTCTGATAAAGTAAAAATTCAAAAATATAAAGTCAAAAGTGAAGACGGCACTGTTTTTACTTTTGACTTTTTAATTTTGAATTGGACAGAGAAAAGGAATTTATTTATTACAACATTATGCTGGAAAAAAAGAACATATTAAAAGAAGAGAGAGCCGTGCTGGTAGGGTTGGTGCATAAGGACCAAACAGAACAGCAGGTGCAGGAATACCTTGACGAACTGGCTTTCCTGGCAGAAACAGCCGGAGCCGTTACCATAAAGCGTTTCACCCAAAAACTACCGCACCCTGACAGCCGCACATTTGTGGGCAAAGGAAAGCTGGAAGAGATCCGGCTCTACATCCAGGGAAAGAATATCGGTATTGTGATCTTTGACGATGAGCTTACCGGTGCCCAGATCAACAACATAGAAAAAGCGCTTGAAGTAAAGACTATCGACCGCTCAGACCTGATCCTGGATATTTTCGCACGCCGCGCCAAAACAGCACAGGCCAAAGCACAGGTGGAACTGGCCCAATACCAATATATATTGCCCAGGCTCCGGGGTATGTGGAAACACCTGGAACGGTTGGGTGGTGGTATCGGGACAAGAGGCCCTGGTGAAAGTGAGATTGAAACGGACCGCCGGATCGTTAGGGATAAAATATCATTGCTCCGCAAACGCCTGGCAGAAATTGATAAGCAAGCCTACACTCAACGGAAAGATCGTGGTGAATTTATTCGCGTAGCCCTCGTAGGGTATACTAATGTGGGAAAATCCACCCTGATGACTCTGCTCAGTAAAAGCGATGTGTTTGCAGAGAATAAACTCTTTGCTACACTGGATACTACTACGCGAAAAGTCGTATTTGAAAATACCCCCTTTTTGTTGAGCGATACAGTAGGTTTTATCAGGAAACTGCCTCACCACCTGGTGGAAAGCTTCAAAAGCACCCTGGATGAAGTAAGGGAGGCTGATATCCTGCTGCATGTAGTGGATATTTCACATCCTGCTTATGAAGATCAACTCGGCGTGGTGAATAAGACATTGCAGGAGATTGGGGCTTTTGATAAGCCCACCCTGACTATCTTCAATAAGATGGATCTTTACGAAGAACATACTTTCGATGAATGGCTGGAGGAAAGCACAAAAAAAGAAATACTCGAAGATCTTCGTGAAAGGTGGAATAATGAGACCAATGGCAATGCCATCTTTATTTCTGCGATCGAACGGCGCAACCTGGACCAACTGAGAGCAGGTATCCTGGAAAAAGTGAGGCAGATGTACAAGGTCAGGTATCCTTATAAAACTGAATTTCTTTATTAAGCGTTTGGTTCCTTTATACGAACCAGCTCTTTCTTAACACATGGCAGAGAAAAAATACATCTGGCACAAGATAGCTGATCATATTAATGAGATCGATTTCTCTTCCAATAATATGACTGAAGCCGAAGTCGGTGGTAAAAGTCTATGCCTTGCACGGTTTAATGAAAAGGTTTTCGCCGTTGCCCGGAAATGCCCACATGCCGGCGGATGGTTAAGCGAAGGGCATATTGATGCATTGGGAAATGTGGTTTGCCCCCTTCACCGGTATAAATTCGATTTAAAAAATGGCCGGAACACGAGCGGTGAAGGATATTATCTGAAAAACTGGCCAGTGGAGATCCGGGAAGACGGTGTGTATGTAGGCATAGAAGAAAGCAAGCTATTTGGCCTGTTTTAAACAGTGCCGCCAATATTTCCCTTAATAAGCATCCGGCCTGATATCAAACCGATCAACCCGGTTTTAAATGGTCACAAATTTTCCCTTAACATCTGAAGCAGGTCGTAAAACAACAAACCGTTCCATCTTCTTCTGTGCTGTGGATCATTAACTGGTTGTGTTGAGACTCCACTAATTTTCTGGCTTGTGCAAGAGTGGGAAGTTGAGTACCGTTGCCATGTAAAAGGTCCTGCATTTTATCGGGATCAATGCCTTTGCCTGTATCGGCTACAGAGAAAGCAATCTCAGCGTGCCCTCCATCCATCTTCAGGCAACTGACGGTGAGTTGGACATAGCCTTTAAACGTGAACCGCATAGCATTATCGAGCAGACCGTTTAATATCTTACCCAATTTCTCGGCATCCCCTGAAAGCGTATGTGGTATCGCCGGGTCAATAGTATGTAAAAGGCGTATATTTTTTTCTTCAGCCCTGAAATAAAAAGCCCTCAGCACCGATTGCACCAGTTCAGTCAATTGAAAGCCCGGTTGCTCCTGGCTCGGCAGTCGGTTGAGAGGCGAGGAAGAGATAGGGTAAAGTTGATATGAGGTTATTGCTCCTGGAATATATCCATTGGGTACGCGAGTAAACGAAGGTCCTGGTTGAAAATAATGAGCATTTACTGCGTATCCCAGGTAATGATCATTTTCCTGGTGAAGATGCAATACATCTGTTGCGGCAGACACATTGCCAAAACTCTTATCCAGTTCCTGTTTCGATGGCCAAAGTACCCGGACGACGCCTTTCCTTTCATCATCATTGGCCCCCTTAATATATCCTTCATGAATAGAGAACACACCGCGAAAATCTTCCTGTGCTACAGGAGAGATATTATTTTCATGGCTATACGGTGAGTTCGTTTCGTTCTTTTCTTCCGGCATTTCCGCTGCAGGACCAGGTTCTGCCTGTTTGCGTAATTGCCATAAAGCATAGAGAATAAACAGGTAAATAAATACAGCAGAGAAAATTGTCAGGAACCTGGCCTGGTTGCCAGCATCTGTATTTGCCTCGGTTTTCCGTTGAAGAAGCAGTTCCTGGCGTTCGAGCAGCAGTCGCATAGGTGACTGTATTCTAGCTGTAAGCCGTCGATTCAGGCCATAATAACCCATTTCCGCTTTCAACTCCGGTGTAATAGAATCTGCCCTCATTATTGTTTGCTGGAAACTGATCTTGTTTTGAAGCGCCTGTTTCACTAGGGCGAATTTTTTCTGTTGCAGTGGATCGGTTTCCATAGCAGCAGTTTCTTCCAGCACGCGGTATACACGCCCATGTATGGCAAAAAGGGACTTTTTCCATTGCTGATCGCTCGTAAGCAAATAGGATTGCAGCAGAGATTCTGCTTCTGTGATCGAAGAGTGAATACTCTCGATGTTCTGGATCACTTTATTACTTTGTTGCAGGGCCAATTCTCCGGTCTTTCTTTTCTCACTGTTATAACTGATCAGTTTTATCAGGAATACCATGCTCAGGATAGTGAACACAAAGAGCAAAAGCGCATTGCGCCTGGTTTTTATGATATAAAGCAGGGATTTCATAAGCAAAAAGCTGGTGCTTCAGGCTTAGCGCCCTGACAAATAAAAGAATAAATACCGGGGAGAGGATTCTTTGCAGAAAGAATAATAACAGCGGTGGTGAAGCCGCTGGTGGATGGTTGGGCTTGCATGGTTTTTCTGATTGGATGATTAAAAATATAAACAAAGAGTTAGAAAAAGGAAATATGACAGGGAGAAGCTTGTATAAGACGAGGAGTTTCCGCAAAAAACAGTTCGTATTTTTTCGATATGTCTGAAAATCTTCAAAGAATTACTATTAAAAATTTGCAGGGTGGTTTTTCATTTCCGGGCAAGTGCAGGATTGATTTTAAAACAAGATCCTTTTCTGAGAATATTCACGAATAATATTACGCTAGTAGGCGGGAAACTGCGGCTTAACGCTTCGATAGCATTGCGGTCATAATTTCTTTACATCGGCCGGGTATTTTTAAACAGTTCACCCAACCCGAGTTTATGTCTACCCTTTCTCATCAGCGCGCCTGGCTATACTTTCTGTTATTCCTGGCTATAGCGGTCAATTTCAGCGGGCTGTTTGTAGTATTGCTGGGAGCAGATGGTCCTTTGTATGCCAGTATTGCACGGACAATGGTAGAGAAAGGAAACTATGTTGAACTATTCTCTCATGGCACCGACTGGCTCGATAAACCGCATTTTCCTTTTTGGGTAACTGCGTTTTCTTTCGAAGTCTTTGGATTCACTACCTGGGCTTATAAACTGCCAGCGATCCTGTTCCTCCTGCTTGGAGTATGGTATACTTATTTACTCGCTCGAAAATTATATGATGAGAAAACAGCTTATTGGGCTGTGATCATTTTGCTGACTGCACAGCATATTGTGATCTCCAACAATGATGTGCGGGCAGAGCCCTATCTTACCGGGCTGATCATCGGCAGCATCTATCATTTTTACCGGCCATATACTGAGAAGAAAAACTGGCAACTCGTTCTCGGGTCTTTATTCGCTGCCTGCGCGGTCATGACCAAGGGGCCATTTGCTATTATTCCGATCGCAGGAGCGATTGGCGGAGAGTTGTTGCTGAAAAAGAACTGGCCACAGTTATTTCATTTGCGTTGGCTGATCGCGGCTTTACTGATCTTCCTGTTCATTACACCTGAATTGTACTGCCTTTGGTACCAGTTTGACCAACACCCGGAGAAAGTGGTCTTTGGCCGGACGGGCGTTTCAGGGATCAGGTTCTTTTTTTGGGATAGCCAGTTCGGCCGTTTTCTTAATACCGGCCCTATAAAAGGAAAAGGTGACCCGGCTTTTTTTCTGCATACGCTGATCTGGGCATTTCTACCCTGGTCGCTGGTTTTATATATGGCGCTTACCAGGACCTGGCAAAAGCGCTGGCGCAGGTCGGTGCAGCATGTGGAATGGCTGAGCCTCTCCGGTGCTTTTATTACACTGCTTATTTTCTCATTGTCTAAATTCCAGTTACCTCATTACAGTAATATAATATTTCCGCTCTTAGCCATTTTGCTATCCGGGTATCTGCAACAGGTGAAATTGCCCAAAGAATGGAAGGCGATCCATGTGGTGCAGACCATTGTTATTATCATTATGGTCATTGCGCCATTGTTATTGCACTATTTTTTCAGACCGGCAATGCTTTCCTGGCCGGCATTGTTACTGATTTTTGTGCTGATCATCCTGTTAATTTTTCTACCACGAATTGGCTCTTTTCCTTCCAAGACTTTACTCTTTTACCGGACTGCCCTTGCAGCATTGATTGTAAATTTTTACCTGAACAGTATCGCTTATCCTTCCATTATGCATTACCAGGCGGGAAGTGAGGCGGCATTTTACAGTAATAAAAAATTTCCGCATATACCGGTGGTGCAATTGCGGAAGGATTATTCTTATGCTTTGACATTTTACCTGCAATCCCCGGTGATCACGATCGACAGCCTGCAGCAATTAGAGAAAATCCCCTACTCTTCTTATTTATTATATGCTCCGGATAATGAAACAGAAAAGCTGATCAGCGAAAAGCCAATGCCCATAAAAAAGGAATTCGATTATTTTCCTGTGAGCATGTTGAATGGGAAGTTTATTAATTATAAGACGAGGGAAGAAGAACTCAGTCAGTTTGCATTGGTGCTGATGAGTGAGCCGGAATTGCATGCAGACAGATCCGGAAAATAATTATTAGAAAAGATTCATTTGCTTTTGAGAGTTTGCAGATGACAAAGAGGGTTTTCCTTCAAACAAGCTGATCTTCCCAAATACTCCATCGTAGCCAGCCTGCCTGATCACTTCGCCGTCCCGCATACGGCGGATAGCTTCAGCCAGCAAGGGATTGAACCGGTGAATATCACTGATTGGTACTGCCTGTAATAAATCGAATTCGTTACCAAACGCGTTTATCGCTTCGCCGTAAGCGGTCATTACTTTTTTAGACTCCACTCCGGCTTCATGTATCTCAGAGAGTATTTCCGCAAGAGGGATAATATATTTGAAAGAAGCCGCTTTGGGAGGTCGAACCGGCTCAGAGCGGTCGGCCAGCCGTTCTATGCGTTGCATTACCCCAACTGTCAGTTGTCTTCCGCATTGGGGGCATATATTATTTATTGCGATGGCTTCAGCAGGTGAAAGGCAAACGCCACAGTTACGATGCCCGTCATAAGAATATTTTCCTTCTTCCGGAAAAAACTCATAGGTACCCAAAAATCCTTTCTGTGTTTTGATGGCTTCGAATAAAGCTTCATAGCCGAGTTCAGTCTCAAAGAGATTGGCTTCGCGGCCTAATTTCTGAAGGGAATGGGCGTCTGAGCTGGAAAGCATGGTGAACCTGTCGAGTTGGCTCCAGCGCCAGTTCATCGCAGGATCAGAAGAAAGGCCGGTTTCCAAAGCAAAAATATGAGGCGATAAGTCGCGGAAACATTCGTCCACGCTATCATAGCCACCTTTCGAACCCAGGGTGGAAAACCAGGGAGTCCAGGCATGCGCAGGAACTAGATGGGTTTGCCGGCCGGGCGTTTCCAGCACTGTTTCCAGCAGATCACGGGAAGATAAAGAGATGGTAGGCCGGCCATCGGCGGCAAGATTACCAAAACGTGCTATTTTTTTATTGATCCAACCGGCAGATGAAAAATCCGGGGCATAGACCAGGTTATGATTTTTTCTTGTTTTACCGCCATAGGAATATACAGATGATATTTCTGTGGAAAGACAAAAACGGATATCAGCAGACCTGGGTTTTATGCCTGGTAGCCCGGGTTCTTTTGCAGGGTTCTTAAGCCGGAATAAACCTTTGCCATCGGGTTCCAGTTTATCCTGCAGTTCTTTGAACCAGGCAGGATGAGTGAAGTCGCCGGTACTGATCAACTGTATCCCTTTAATAAGTGCCCATTGGTAAAGGGTTTCCAGGGTTAGAAATTTGCTGCAAGCCTGGGCATAGTGGGAATGTGTATGAAGATCGGCGATGTACAATGTCGGAAATTCTAAGAGTGAAAAATCAAAATTACTAAATATTGTAGCATTCCGGTGGGGTTTATTATTTTTTGGGGATTGGTGTTTATCAAGTTCAAAAAAAGCGGGGAATAATTGAAAAATTGCTTTTTAAAAGACTGATTTTCCCTATTTTTGCTGCCCCGAAAGGGAGGGTAGGTAGCGAAAGCTGGTACCCTGATAGAATATATTCCTCCTTAGCTCAGTTGGTTAGAGCATCTGACTGTTAATCAGAGGGTCGCTGGTTCAAGTCCAGCAGGGGGAGCTTGAAAGGCTATCAGCAATGATAGCTTTTTTATTTTTTGCCATAATAAGGTTTTAATCAAAGAGTTCAAAGAGTTGCGAAAGTGGGCTATTTATATTTTCTGGTTAGATATTTTCCGCCATTGAGCGTATAGAATTTACAGATTTGTCAAGACGCTGACTTTTAATCGCTAAAGGTTCAAGTCCTATGAAGTAATTGTTGGTATAATGATATGATATAAATTGATTAATAGTTTTGTAATGGGGCCGATCTATACTGTAGCAAATAGTTGAGACTTATTCACTATCACTTTCCTTGGCATATAAATGATACAAAGCGTAAGATAGCTCATAGACAAGTGAGGTTAATTCCTGTCTTTGTTCTTCTGATAGATTTTTAAAGGCTTCAATAGTTTCTATTTCCTCCGAAGTGAGCTGCAGTTGTTTCTCTTTATATTTTTCTTTACGATCTTTCATTTTGAATTTTTATTGCCGTTTCTGATAATTGTGACATACTGAAATAATTTCTATTTGAGTTTCCTGATAGATGAAATTATAAACCAGCAAAATCCGGAACTCATTAAATATAATGGTAAAAAAGCAACCAAAAGAAAACAAGGATAGAATCTTTCTTACCAATGAAACTGGGAACTATCTAATAATCTCATCTAAAACTTCTATCGTTCAGGGTTAACCTTTCCTTGCTTCTTCTCCTTCTCTGTTAATACTATAGGCACCTTCTGTGTTTCTAGGGCTTTTTGAAAATGCTTATTCGCCCACACAACTTCGGTCCTCGCATGGCTATTCCCTTTGGTGTCCTTAGTAATTGTTTCAATTAAGCGCTTTTGCCATCCCCCCTTTGCTGTAAGTAAAGTATCGTATAATTCGTTTTCATACCCACTGATAAAAATCATACATTTTGCTTCATTAGATACGGCAAGTAGTTCACGATGGAACTGTTCATCATTGGCATCTTTATTATACCCATTAGTTCGCTCCCCTAGATATGGAGGATCAAGATATACTAAAGTTGCGGGCCGATTAACATATCGTTCGAGTAACTTTTTTGCATCCTTATTTTCAACCCTTACGGACTTAAGTCGTTCTACCACATATGTAAGTCGTTCGGGAAGATTATTCCATCTATTAACACGAGCATCATGCCCATTTCTTGTATAAGAGTCGGAATAAGAAAATCCTCCTTTATCCTCGCCAAAAATGCCATTGACAGACATCATTGATTGCACCAGAAATCTTCTAGCTCGTTCGAGGTTACTTATTTCACCTGTTGGCAAAGTACGGGCTAAAATAAGTTCTTCCTCGGCATAAGGGGTTAGTTCAATAACCCGATACAGCTCATCAAAATTATTGCGCAATTGCTCAAAGACGTTGACAATATTACTATCTATATCGTTAATTACCTCAATGTCGGCTGGTAGTTTCCTGAGCGTTAATGCCGCCGAGCCGCAAAAAGCTTCAACCCAGCAATTGTGGGGGGGAAGCTGATCGCATAGCTCCAATGCAATTTTATTCTTTGAGCCAAAGTACCCGAATGGCGCATTTACCTTTTTAATTTTCGATCTCTTAACTGTCTTTATTGTGTTCATTTCTTTTTCACTTGCATCTTGTTAGCAAAAAGTCTTTGGTACGCTTCAGCATCACTGTCTTCGTCAAACATATCTAAAGCGTATATTGCATAATCTTCCTCAATTACATCAAACATCTTCTTTGTTTTGACATCAATATTTTTCTTGATGTCAATATCAATTGTGTTTTTATATTGCAAAAAATGATAGTTTGCCTCAACACTCTCTGACCCTCCAACGCGGTGTATCCTATCGAGTGATTGAAGATATTGGGCGCAATTATATGTCAAGTCATAATATATAGCATGATGGCATGTTTTGTGAAGAGATATAGACTCGGCACAAGCAGCCGGATTCGCAATTAAGATATCAAGACCACTTGTCGGATCCACAAATTCATCTCTAATTTTCTCCCTTGTTTCTTCTTCTTTTAAGGTAGTTCCTTCAACGGGAGTGCTCCCGTAGATCTTCTTGCAATGAAACCCCGATTGCTTGAGATGCTTTTCAATAAGTTTTAGGGTATCAATAAAGTTTGACCAAATCACAACTTTCTCACCCTTTTTTCTAAGTAATTTAACTAATGAAACCAAGAAAGTGATCTTTGCGGGAATTTCTAAGCTGTCATATCTTCTGATAATATTTTTCAGGTCACCCAAGTCATCAAAAAGTTTTTCATTATAATCATCAATAGCTGTATTTAAAAGTTTAGGATAGGAAACAGATTGACGAAGACGCATAATTCGTCCGCGGCCAACCTTATTGATGAACTCTATATTTTTAAAATAATCCTTTTGCGAATAATCCTTAATTCTTTTGAAAATTGCATTGTAAATCACCTTCTCATAATGTTCCATTTCGATAGAGTATGGCACCAAAAAATTCTGTGGTCTCAATTTTAAATCTGTCTTTCTAACCCGATAAAAAAGCGGGCCGATATACTTATCTAATACCTTCTTGACTGACTGCGTCTCACCTCGTTCCTCACTGACTTTTATTTGGGTCTTTTCTGAAGAAGGAATAGGATCTTGCTTAGGCCATAGAAAATCAAATAGATTAAATATATCCGTATAACTTTTGGGCATAGGGGTACCGGTCAACACACATCTGTACGCAGATCCTTCAGCTTGATGAAGAATCGCTTGTGCCCAATTCCCTCTAATTTGCTTAATGTAGTGCGCTTCATCGACAACAAAAAATGCCTTAAGATTTCTTTGCTTTAAAAAATGGGCTACTTCAGCCTTATCAGATAACAAAGTTTGAAAGCTCGTCAGGTACAGTTCAGCCCTGTGATCCTGAGTGACATAATAGTGATTTTTCCTCTGCCGCTTATTTCCACCGGCCATTATGATACTGTGTGGGTCTCTACCCAAAGTTTCAAGAAACTCCCCTTTCCAAGGACCAAAAGATGAAGGAGGTCCAACCACAAAAAGTACATTAACTTTTTCCTCAAGTCTCAATTTTTCATATACGGTCAGAACAACACTTGTTTTACCACTACCTGGCACAGAAAAATTTGCCCCATTTCCCACTAAATAGAGGTGATAAGCAGCTTTAAGCTGATGAATCCTTAATGTTCGTTTTATATGCTCAGCAACAAATTCTCTAAACTTCTCAAATGCTAACTTGTCAAATACTCCATCTTTATAATTAGCTACAATCCGTTTAAGGTTATCAAAATTTAAACTTATGACCTCAAGTTCTTTAGAATAAAATTCAGCTGATTTACTTAAGCTAAATAACATCTCCTCCTTTTCGAAATATCTTACAACCTTCAAAAAGAGTTGTTGGTCTAGATATGCCGAATATGTATTTTCAGAACGGTCGAATCTGAAGTTCCAAAAAGAAAGCTGACTCACGCAAACTGCATCAATTGAGTTGTCGTTGTCAAGAATTAGCAATTTATTATCTTGGATATCTACTATCACTTTTATTTATGCTTAAACTTGTCCTTCAATTTTCGAATATTTTTTTTGGAATCATATAGCAGATGTTCCAACTCATTAGCCCTTGTCTGAATTCCTCTTGCCAATTTCATTGCTTCGTCAATTCTATCCAGCTCAATTGCAGAAATATCCATGTTTGAATGATTCAATTTATCAAGAGCTGCATTCAAGAGGTCTATTGGTGTATCTTGCTCCTTCTTCTGATCAAAAAAATCATACGCTTTCTTAACTTTCCAAATTATTTGCTCGCCATGTTTGTCCCCCCAAATAATATCCTTAGTCTTCTCGTCATATTGCTTACCATCTTCGCCAGTTGTTTCCTCTTTTGAAAGTTGAAAATCTATTTTGGCTAATTCAAAAAGCTCTTTTTTTGCATTAGAATTGGACAGCAACTTCGAAATATCACGCATTATTTGGTGCGCTTTTTTGTTTACACCTGTTAATTCCCGCTTTCTTATAATTTTGAATGCGACGTTTTCAATTTTACCAATCTCATCTTCCTGAATCCCAAGTTTAATTCGTTGCTTTTCATCATTCAATTTTTTGTAGACAAGCTTATAGTAATCTAAAAATGCCTGCCACCTTCCTTCACTATCGCCGCGCCCTTCCGAAATTGTATTATAATGTCCTGGTCGATTTAGATACCCCAAATATTTATCAATACATTCAAGGGGCTTCATATATTCTTCTTCAAATTCCCTTACTTTCTTTTTCAACTCACTTTGTGACAAATTAAAATAATTAGGGTCATCCAATAACTGCTCCTCAATCGACATTCCCATTTCAACTTTCCTTTTAACAGAAAGAGCCTTGTCAAAATTGTAATAGACAGCTTCTCCTCGCCGATGATACTGCAATCTATTTTCCAATTGCTCAATTTCAAGGAGGGTGGTCGTCGGTTCATCGTCGTCAGGGCCTGGCAAAATCACTACTTCTAAATACTTAAATTTTTCACTGCCCGGATTTTTATCTAATAGCTTCTCAAGTGCCATCTTTCTCCTATTGCCGTTAATGAGAAAGCCATCGACTGTAATTACGGCTTTTTCATCTTGCCCTTCCTTATATAAAGAGTTCATAAGCTCTTCTGTAGGTTCAGGGTCCTTTAGCTCAAGGAATCTTTTTAACGTTGCCTGCGCAAATTCGGTCGTTTCGTTTAAAGGGCCTTTACTGTTTTCCCAAGTCAAGACATCTGATGCAATACGTCCATTATCTTTTCTAAAACGTAACAGCTCAATTGGTATCTTGTATGCCTTCCTTATTTTATGCTTGACCTTGTCATCACGGAAAGGAATAGGCTTGTCATTAGAGGTCTCAATTCTTGCCATTAAGATCTCTCTTGCGAACTCTTCAATGACAGGTCGCGGTTGATTTTTTAAGTTCTTATTCATTCCTTATCGTATTTTATATTTTGACAATACTTCAAAGGCAAAAGCACTCGCATTTCGCGCTGCTATTTCCTGGTACCCTTGAGCATCTGTTTCAGACTTATTGGACAACAAATCCGATATCCCTCTTATTATCAAAAACTGAATATTGCCGTTTGCATGACAGGCCGTATAAAAACCACTACCTTCCATTTCAACGGCAACAGTGTCATTATAGGAGTTATAAATCAAATCATAAACCTCTGATCTCACCTCTGCAACAACTTTTTCTCCCGCAGCGATTGGCTTTGTAATCACTTTCAATTTCTTTTTCCTATGTCCCTTTGGCAATCGTAATTTCCAATCTTGCTTTTTCGCATCTGCCTTTGCTCTTTCAAAAATTTCGTATGATGACATTCCAACTACCGGACGGGTTAAGAAGCCGGATTTCGAAATTTTCCCACTTTCATATCCGTAAGCCTTTTCAGCCGCCACTACATCACCCAAATTCAAGTCTTTGATCCCGCCCGCTATACCTACAAACAAAATGACCTCTGGATTAAAATAGTTTATTGCTCGTTCGGTCTGCATGGCGCAAGTATTATTTCCTGGTCCAACTTCAGCTATTCCAACTTCCCAATCGTGGTAGTCCCCGTTAAATACACCTTGCTCATAGACGTTTCCCTTTGGATGAGTTTTCTCTTCTAAAGAAACTAAATGCTTTTTAACGGCTTGATATTCCAGTGGAATGGCCGTTAAAATTACCGCACATGGTGGTTTTACATTATTACCTTTTGGCATTCAGTTAGTTATCAGTCTGCTATGAAATATAATAAAAACATTTAAAATCACATACAGGCACACGGACATGCAGTAAACATATGATTTAAAAAAATTAATATCTTGGCGCCACGACCATTCCCATCCATTAAAGTTTTCTAAGGAGGGAAAGCGTTTGGTTCCAGTAGTACAATGGGCCTCCAGGTATGTTTCTGCGCTTATTCAAAAACTGGTACTCTATGGGCTTTACAAAGTATTTCTGTATATCATCTTCATCCTGCCAGCGCAGAATCTCCCCCTCGTAACCTGCCAGAATCATTGCAGCCAGATAAGCAGCTTTTGACGATGCCAAAATCGCCTCATCACTTCTAAAAGCCCCATTATATATATATGATTTCAATTGGGTAAGGCCGGTGGTGATATGCGGGTAGTGTTTGGCCTCATCAAAAAATTTGCCCTGCGAAGCGATCATAAGCGAGGTATTGATAATATCGTTAAGCACGGTTTCCGGTGTAATCTCCGTGATACCTCTATAAGCGATTTCCTTTTGAGAAGTTCGGTCAAAAGATTGTTTAAAATGCGGCAGGTTGGTCAGCCGGTCAAATAAAATACCCAAATCAAAAAGCTGCTTCATGACCTCCATCTGTTTTTCCGTAACACCCCCGTTAGGGTGCTCAACCTTGAACCTGATGCCAATGGTATTTGGCGCATAAGCAGTAAGTTTGTCGCCGGTAATTGAATCCGCTGAAGGAATTAATACTGGTATTATTTCACCATCAGTTTGGATCCATTCATTCATGATAGGAGCTTGCACCAAAGCCGGGTAGCCGTGTTCTTCATATAATACATCTAACAAGATGATCCGCTCTTTTTGATCCCACTCGGAGAAAAAAGTCAGCAGATAATGTGCTTTGGGTATGCCTAGCTTGTAACTTCTGAACGCATCAAGCTCCCATTTGGTAAATATCCCTCTTTTGCAAACTTCAGTTATAGCCGCCTCTACTTTTTCCCGGCTTTCTGTGGTTATAATATCAACATCAATGGAAAATCGTTTAGGCTCCGGCAGTATTAAAAGCAGACTTGTTCCTCCTTTGAAGGTGAAGCTAAGTCCTGTTTGCACTAATTGTTCTACCAGCGAAAGAGCGTAGATCACCTTCTCCATAATGGAGGGATCGCTTTTGGGATATACTTTCCTTTTTTCTTTTATCCAATCGGGGCTATATGAGGCAGATAATATCATTCGCTTAACAGTTCTGTGAGTTGGGTTTGTTTGGTAATAAAATCCAGTAATTCCTGTTCCTTTGTTCGTCTTTTGGCATAGGCCAGCAGTTTGGTCATATTCAGGGAATACAACCTGTAAGTATTATTATAAATATGCACCAGTTCGCTGCCTTGGAATGGAGCGAACAATTTCTTATCGACAAACAGGTCAACCAGTATCTTCTCCAGTATCGGAATGAAGATTTTCTTCTCTTTTTTAATAGGAGCCTTCGTTACTAAGGTCTTTACTATGATGGTTTCTGTTTCCTCATATATATATCGCTCCAGCAGGTTATCGTCTGGATTTAAAAAAACATTCTTATAGTTCTCATCCCTCAAAAAATTAAAAGCCGATTCTACTGCCATCGCTTCCAATTCCACCAGTATTAAAAATCTACCAGGTTGATGGATCATCCATTCGTTCAACCAGCGGGTATTCCAGATACAATGTCTTGCCGCAGGGAACTGTTTGCTTATTTTATGCGAAAGTTCTTTCAGTTTAGGTTCCAATACGGGATGAAACTGCGGCTTTACGGATAGTGTATATACTCCCTGCTTTACCGGCTTAAGCAGGCTTTTTTCTTTCAGGGCATAGATGCGCCATCCAAAGGTGGTTTCTTTCAGATCAGGTTCAAAGAACCTGTAAAAATCCAGTAACTCATCCCTCGTGATATAGCTTTGCCCGATAAATCGCTGTTTTAACTGTTCTATGAAGAAATCCTTTGGCAACTACCGTCTGTTTTTGATTAAGTTCACAAAATTAGCAATAAAAGCCCAAAAATGGACAGTAAACCATATTTACAGTCCAAAATTTGAAATCAAAAATTGGACAGTTATTGCCATCTACAGGCAAATATTTGATATTATTTAATTGTTTATCATAGATTTATCACTTCTACTTCTTCAGCACCGCCCCCACCGCCCCTGAATCACCCATAACCCACTCTATTTCTGCATTTACCAAATCTTCCACTTCCTAGCGGGGTTTGAGGTAATTCCGTTGTATAATAGGCGTGCTTATTCTACCATACAATTGAAATTGGCTTATGACTTCTGTTCGAAGTTTCATCAGCATTCAGGATAGCTGCATAGAGCGCTTTTTATTCGATCTAAAATTGACTAATCTGGGGATCCATAATCCCAAAAATATTGCTGATGGAATAGAAAAAAGTAAAATATTGCATTTCAATATTTTATCTCTTCATTCCCGCCAAGATGACAGTCTGGCAAATCACAAAATTTTAAAAGGTCTTCAAAAATTTGGCTAGATAAGGGTAAAGCAGGGGGAGCTAAAGCGTTCTTAACGAACTCCAAAACCCGCGCTAGTCGCGGGTTTTGTCATTTTAGGCATTTTTGAGAATTCGTTAAAAACCGTTGATTTTCGCCATTTATTTTCGGAAAACTTTCGGATTATTTACGGATTTTATGCCGGTTTTTTGATCAATTCTTACCCTTTTGAAACTCAAGGATTATAGTATGCATACACGACATGACCTGGAATCTCCACTAGTCCTTTGCTACGCTTTGAAGATACATACAGCTTTCCGTCAGACCTGTTTGGATAATTCAGGTGCGTATTTATCAAATAAAGCTGTTTTCGGTTTATCCATACTTATTGTTTCTATTAATAAAAAGCAGGCTTGTCCCCATAAACGCCCGGTTTATTGATACCCACACTTGCTTTTATGTCCTTTTCAGGATGCAGGATAACATCGGCTA
Source organism: Chitinophagaceae bacterium (assembly GCA_036262095.1). GTDB lineage: Bacteria > Bacteroidota > Bacteroidia > Chitinophagales > Chitinophagaceae > Terrimonas_A. Next base: position 16,414 of record DATAJQ010000102.1, read on the forward strand.
TATAGGCGCCGACTGCTTTTCTGGCTACTTCCGTACCAATGAACGGTTCGCCTTTCTTTGTGGTCCCGTAATCTGTTTCATCCTTGTCCGTTAACCACGATGGACGGACTATGGTATAATCAAGAAATGATTTTTCAATAACATCTGCGGATTTTCTGTATCGAACCAGTTCAGAACCAATCATACGATTGTTCCACTCTCCAAACTTGCCTGGCACTTCATTGTAAATGCCCAATGCCGTTACAAAAATCAACCGCCTAACACCACTGACATTCATTGCTTCTACAATTGCTTTTGCCATCTGGTCAACCGCACCCGAAAGATTGGCATACACAATATCCTGTCCTTTGATAGTACTGCTTATATCTACAAATAATTGACGATCAATACAGTTAACTGCCCAGCAGGGAGAGCCGAAAAGGACTTTCCATCATCAGTATGAGAAGTCCTTTTTTCATTTCCGCTATAACTGTTTGACATCATTTTGGCTGATTCAACAAATGAGTTTAGTTTGATGGTTAGATATTAGAGTTTTGACATTGTATTAAATACGATCAGGAAAACGTTGCCTTTCTGTATTCCTCTTTTGTTTAAAACCGGGTGAACGGCCCATAATACCTTGATGTTTTCCGGTTTTACAAGCGACGAAGAAGCCATTTTATTAGCATTAAAAATTGTTGGCAGAATCAATTTTATCTTTCTTTTCTATTTTATTTCTGGCTACTGGCTTCAATATTGATTAAGTTATGCTATGAAAAGCACGCTGTTATTACTATTTATCGCCTTCGGACTGGCAGTTTCTGTTGATGCGCAGCAGGCGACAGGTCGGTTAGATATAAAACTTAATAAAAACATCTTTCAACCCGGCGATTCATTACTTGTACAAGTGGATTATAAGAACAGCAGCGGTCAAATAACGAATCAATCCCTGGCGACACTGGAACTGGTGATTGAAAACGAAGAAGGCCAGCGCACCCGACTCCGCTGGCCGGTGATCGAGGGGCAGGCCTCCGGCGCAATATTCTTACCTGATTCTATACCCCCTGGGAAATACACGTTGCTGGCGGGTTTGCAGCAACGCTTTTTTGAAGTGATCGGTCAGCTAAAAGACACCAGGAAGATCGGGAGTATACAAGCAATGCTCCTTACCAAAACTGGCGATTGGGCCGAGCAGGAAGTAACTGTTGCGCCGGACGGTACTTTCGCCATCCGTAACTGGTTGTTTGAAGACAATGCATTGTTGGCGTTTTATGAAACAAAAGACAATAAGCAGTCGCTGAATATCAGCATTAGCAGTCAGCTTGATTCCAGCTATCAACCCCTTGCGGTAGCAGGCCGGACATTCTACATTGGTAACCCGCCAGCAACGGTGCGATCAACATTGGACAAACCTGTTGAATCCCCCGAAGCGCTTTTTACAGACCGCGGAACTTTATTGCCAGCAGTCATTGTTAAGAGTACTGCCAAAACGCCGGCACAGCAGTTCAATGAACAATATGTAAGCGGGTTATTCCGGTCGGCAGACGAGCGGTTAATTAGTGTTATGGATGACCCCATTGCGGTTGGTTCTACCAATATTTTGAATTACCTGCAAGGCAGGGTAGCCGGTCTGCAAATTGCACCAACAGGTATTGCCAGTTGGCGGGGCGGCCCGGTAATGTTTTTCCTGGATGAATCAAGGGTATCCGCACAACAGATCGCTAATATACCAATGACAGACATTGCTATTGTGAAAGCATATCCCCCTCCTTTCTTCGGCGCTCCCGGTGGCGGTGGCGGCGTTGCCATTTATACCCGTCGGGGTGGTGAAGCCAATTACTTACCTTCCAACAGGCAGGTGTTCAAAATAAGAGGCTATACGCCATCTGCCACAGCGTTGGACATGAATAAGCTAAGAATGTAATTGAATAGGCGACCTTTTTGGGCTGTTAAAAAAAATTTGCGCAACCGTTCAGCTTCTCATATATTTGCAGCCGAACGGCTTCATAATTATAATTCATGAGACGCGACATTTTTCAAGCTATTGCAGATCCCACCCGACGGGCTATCCTTGTCCTCGTCGCCGCACAGGCAATGACTCCCAATGCCATTGCAGAGCATTTTGACATCAGGAGGCAATCCATATCCAAACATCTCCGCATCTTGTCCGAATGCGACCTCCTCAAACCCCGGCAGGAAGGCAGGGAGATCTTCTATGAACTGAAAATCGATAAAATGAAAGAGATCGATACCTGGCTCGACCAGTTCCGGAAGATCATGGAAGAAAGTTTCAAACAACTCGACGATGTATTGTACACCTTAAAAAATAAGAAAAAATGAACTTGCTATTTGATTTTACCGTAGACAAAGCAGCACAAAAAGTATTCATCACGAGAGAATTTGATGCTGATCTGTCACTCGTATGGGATGCATTTACCAAAGCAGAAATCCTTGACCAATGGGTAGCCCCCAAACCCTGGAAGTCAAAAACAAAATTTATGGATTTCAAAGTTGGCGGACGAAGATTTTATGCGATGGTAAGCCCCGAAGGACTGGAGCGTTGGGCAATTCAGCAATACACTTCTATTAGCCCAAAAACCAACTTCAAAATGTTTAATGCTTTTGCGGACAAAGATGAAAATCCCGAATTACCCGGTTCTGATTGGGATTACACTTTTAGCGAACAGAACGGAAAGACAACAGTTCGTATTACCATTTATAACGAATCTCTTGCCCGTATGGAGAAGATGATTGAAATGGGCTTTAAAGAAGGATTCACCATGAGCATGACCAACCTGGAAAATCTATTGACGACTCTATCGAAACGTTCCTGATGCAAGCGCTGAATATTCAACCAGGCCGTAAGGAATACTCGTCAGGCATTCCTAAAGTGGCTTTACAGTCATTAATTCTCTTTTGTAAATACTTTTTCGCCACCACCTCTTTTGATCGTCATCTGTTTCTTTATAACATCAAAGTGAAATTCCATGGGCGGTGAATCGGTCTTGAATTTGTCTTCAGTTATCGGCTCAACTGCAAAAGCGGGCCTGCCGCTCATTTCAATAAGGAGCTTGTTGCCATCACGCTTAACTGTGAATTTTACGGGTGCTTCAGCAATAGCATACACACCTACATATTTATCCAGCGTTTCAGTGCTGATTTCCAGTGATTCGAAAGAAGGAATGTCAAGCGGTTTATTGTAATAGATATCGAAAATATGGTCGATAATTTTTCCTACAGGATATACTTTCCCATTGGTAGCATATGCGAGGGTCAGTTTTTCTTCTGGCTGGTATGCCAGCCACGATCCAAAACCGTCTACGCCCCCGGTATGCCCATAAAAGGTCTTCCCATTATAAGTGAAACTGTCCATACCTGATTGAAGCCGGATCATCTGATCAAGACTTTGCTGTGAGATTAGCTTTCCACCAAAAAGGGCTTCGATAAATTTTGCCTGGTCTGCTACTGTAGAAATGATAAAGCCTGAGCCGAATAAAAAACTGTGATGCGTTACAGGTTCCTGCTTCCAGTCTGTATAGTATTTGAATGAAAAGCATTCATTTTTATTCACGTCGATATCTGCCGTTGCGGCATACGTATCTTTCAGCCCTATTTTGGAAGAGATCCTTTGCTGCAGTGCTTTGTTATATGGTTGCCTGCCTGCTTTTTCAATTATATTGCCTAATATGAAATAACCGGCGTTGCTGTACGAATACTTCTCGCCGGGACCGAATTCCGGTCTGCCTTGAGCAATAGCCTCCAGTATTTCGTCTTTTGTTACACCTGTAAATCGCTTTGAAGCAAAATGCTGTTCCATCCCTGCACCAGGGATGCCACTGCGATGCGCCAGTATCTGCTCAATGGTAATTTCAGATGCATTCGGTATCTGCGGATAAAATTTATCGAGGTGATCGGTCAGGTTTAATTTTCCTTCTTCAACAAGTTGGTAGACCATCGTGGCGGTGAACATTTTCGTGACCGAACCAATCCTGTATCTTGCCGACATTGTCAATGGTTTTTTCCCGGTGCCATTGATATACCCGTAGCCAATAGAGCGGCTATATAATGCGTTGCCCTCTTTATTGATCAGTAATGTTCCCATTGCCTTATCCTTTTCTGACAGCAGGTTAAGCAATTGGTCAAGCTTGCCCCTGTCCAGCGATTGCGTATAGCCTTTAGCGATCAGGGATAGTATTAGCAGTGCGGTAAACAATGTTTTATGGCTCATGGTCTTTTCTTTAATCGGTAAGGTTTAATTAAGGTGTCATTTTACTTCTATATAAAAAGCACTTTTAAATACAAAGTAAAAATTAAAATTTAATCTCTCCAAGTTTTTTTAGTTCTGACTCCAAAGACCAGGACGTAAATTATTGGCAGAGTTTTAATTATCGGGGTTCGAAAAAAGTGAGGCGAGTGGTTTTAAAGGGCTTCAGAGCTCTCTTTTAGTATCCCCTGTTGACATTTACAGCCGTTAAGATAAATCAGGAAACTGATCATTATCTGTTTCCTTCAATCAGGCACTTCATAACAATTATCACTACATCATTGTCATCAAAATAAGACAAAGAGGACATAATAATAAGACAAAAATCATGACGGGATGGATTGATATTTGCCTTAGAAATTGCTACAAGGTGAATCCTACCCTGTGACAAGCCGATTTTATTCGGTGAAGATGGTTTATTGCATTCCCGGCTAAAAGCCGGGAATTTTAGTATACCATAAATTCAAAAACTGTATAATCATAGAACCTTTGTTGACAATTCAAAATGCCGCATTCCTAACCCTGATCAATTTCCCATTAACCTCATCAGAAAGTATATACAACTTCCCGGCAGGGCTCTGAACCACCTTCCGGATCCTTAACCTGTCATCCGTAAAAAGCTCTTCAGCACTTTTAATAGTTTCACCCTCTGTTACCATACGCCATAAACTACCTCTTGACAACCCACCCACAAGAAGATTATGATTCCAGGCCGCAAATTCATTACCCGAATAAAAATGCAAACCTGTGGGAGCAACCGTTTGTAGCCAGGCCCATACAGGATCGGTATAGCTATTCCCAGGAATAGGCACAGGGGCATATTCTGCATAACGATATTTTCCTGTCGTCTTTACCGGCCAGCCGTAATTCGCTTTTGCCTTCAGCACATTGATCTCATCGCCCTGGTGTGTGCCATGTTCACTGAACCATATTTGCCCGGTAGATGTGTCAAGTGTAATACCCTGCGCTGCCCTTATCCCGGTCGCATACAGACCCGGAGTCGCTCTTGGTCCAAAATCCGGGTTATCATCCGGAATGGTCCCGTCAGGGTTGATACGGTAGATCTTTCCTCTCCGGTCATGAATATCCTGGGCTATCGGAACAATAGGCTGATCTTTTTCTGTAAACAACCGCTCGCCAATTGTAAAATATAATTTTCCGTCTTTTCCAAACACCATCCCACCGCCATAGTGAAAACGTTCATGTGTATAGGGCTCTGCCACAAAAAGGGTTTTGACCTGTCGCAAAGAATTTTTTTCCAATACAGCCCTGACAACTTTGGTAGTTCTTACAGCACCCTTTTCAGCAGCGTATGACAGGTAGATATATTTATTATTACTAAAATCAGGATCCAGCAGTATTTCGAATTTGCCGGTATTATCTCCAAAGCCGGTAAGACTGTCCGCCATATCGGAGGGAAAACCTTCAATCCTCACCTTTTCTTTCTTCAGTAAATTCACTTTTACCAGGTCACCTTCTTTCTCTGAGATCAGGGCTTCATCTTCTGTTATAAAAGCAATGCTCCAGGGGCGTTTCAATCCTTCCAGGATCGTTTCCTTTTCCAGCCGTATGGCGTTTACATCGAAGGTCCTGTGGGATACCCGGGTGGATACCTTATCGGCAATCACCCAGCCTTCATTGGTCTTCATAAGATTGAAATAGTCCGTAAAAAGATCCCGTGCTGTACTGATCTCCACTTTCGCACTGCCCATACCATTGGTAATATCAAGCAGCACGATGCGGGTGCTGAGGTTTTGAGGCCTGGGATGCGGTTTGAAAAGACTCAAATACTCATTCCTGGAATATTGGATGAATTTCCCGTCGCGGTAGTTTTTTAAATGACAGGACTCATGCATGGCCTTACCCAGTTTAATGGTATCACCGGTTGCCCAGCCATCAAAATAAAGCTGGATCACATTTTCTATCAGTTGTCTTTCAGTGGCAGCACTCTGGGAATATGCAGGAATAAAAGCAACGGATAAAGCAGTTAACAGAAGCAATTTTTTCATTTGCAAAGTATTTTTAATTATCAGAAAAGAACAATTACTGTTCAATTCCGAAAGTATTTAATACTCTAAAAATGAAGGTATTGTGATCTGAATCCCGTAGTACGGATTTATAAATCCGGAGTAATTGACTGTTGATAAGCACTTGGAGTAGTGCCTTTGATCTTCTTAAATGTTGCGAAAAAAGTGGATTTGGAATTGAAACCAACCTCATGACCAACAGCCTCTATTGTCAGGTTTGTTTGTTGAGATAGCATGTTGCAGGCTTCGTTTATCCTGTACTCATTGACAAAAAGTGTAAAATTCTTCCTGATATTATCATTGAGGACCTGTGATAACTGGTGATCGGAAATATTGATCTCCCGGGCAAGATCATTCACTTTCAGGTTAGGATTCTTAAAGAGCTCCTTCTCAGCCATACTTTTTTTCAGCCGGCCAATGATCAATTCTGCTTCTGCCTGACCAAGTTTTTTGTCAACATATCGCTGGGCAGAAGAAGAGAACAGGTCATTTGCTTTTTTACGATAGAGTAATACAAACACTACCGAATAAATGATCAGGGAAAACCAGAGCGCACCATTGATGTAACTACCCTTCGTAATATTCAGGATGGCCCATACATAACACACAAATAATATCGTCACTGCTCCGCAAACACCCAACACCCATCTTTCAAAGGGCTTTACAGCTTCCCGGTTGGCGATTTTTTTTAAAGTAGGGATCAATAACAATACAGATAAAGCAACATATACCCCCCATTGGAGATAAATAAGTGGTATAATGTATTTTCCCCATAGCGGAGGAAAACGCTCATAAGGATAAACAATACCCACTAACACAATAACGAAAGCCCAAAGAATGAGTTGCCAAAGCCATGACTTTGGCAATTTCCTGATCTGCCTTGTTTCAGCCTTAACATAGAAATACAAACAAGGGCCGATAAAAAAGCAGGCAGTTAAACCAATTTGCAGGTATATTTTGAGCAGTTCATAATCGAAAAAATAGGCAACTGATTTTCCGATCCTGATACTCAGCGCAAGCAGTAAAAAGCCCAGCAGGTAACTGGACAGGTGCTTTTTGGATGTAAAAAAGAAAAAGTAAATACTCAGTATGAGCCCATTGAATACTCCCAGGCAACTAAAAAAGAACAGGGCTTTACTACTCATGATAAGCTTTCATTTTACCTATCCGGCTTAAATAATTAGGCACACAATTTAGCGAAATTGTATTGTCATTATTCTCTTTTTTACGCATACAACAAAGAACCCCGGCACAAAAGCGCCGGGGTCCTGATATTTTCTATGCAATAGTTCTGCTTAAATATTAAACTCGATCCCTTGCGCCAACGGCAGATCCTTCCCATAATTGATCGTATTCGTTTGCCTGCGCATATATACCTTCCAGGCATCTGAACCACTTTCACGGCCACCACCTGTTTCTTTTTCCCCACCAAATGCTCCACCGATCTCTGCGCCGGAAGTGCCGATATTGACATTCGCAATGCCGCAGTCTGAACCTGCAGCGGACAGGAATAGTTCTGCTTCCCGGAGGTTTAAAGTCATAATAGCAGAAGACAAGCCTTGCGGCACATCGTTTTGCATAGCAATGGCCTCTTCTATACTCTTGTATTTCATCACATACAAAATGGGAGCAAAGGTTTCTGCCTGCACAATAGCGAAATGATTCTCTACCGCTGCAATACAGGGTTTAACATAACAACCCGAAGCATACCCGCTTCCTTCCAATACACCGCCTTCAACAATAAATTCGCCACCTTCCTTTTTTACTGCATCAAGGGCTTTCATATAGCTGGTAACGGCATCCCGGTCAATTAAAGGCCCAACATGATTTTTCGCCTCCAGTGGATTTCCGATTCTCAGTTGCGCATACGCGCCTTTCAATTTTTCAGTGAAACTGTCGAAAACACTTTCATGAATGATCAGCCTTCTCGTTGACGTACATCGTTGCCCTGCCGTGCCAACTGCACCAAATACGGCACCGATAAGCGTCATGTCCAGATCCGCATCTTTGGAAACGATGATGGCATTGTTTCCCCCTAATTCCAACAGGCATTTGCCCAGCCGTGCAGCAACAGTTATATTGACTGCTTTTCCCATCCTTGTTGAACCCGTTGCTGAAACCAATGCTACGCGCTTGTCCTGGGCAATCCATTCACCTAAATTCCTGTCGCCCTGCACAAGACTACAGAGACCTTCCGGTAAATTATTCTTTTTAAAAACTTCAGCAATGATCTGAAAACAGGCTTGTGCTGATAATGGCGTTTTTTCCGATGGCTTCCATACACAAACATCGCCGCAAACCAATGCCAGCATAGCATTCCAGCTCCATACCGCCACAGGGAAATTGAAAGCAGAAATGATCCCTACAATTCCTAATGGATGCCACTGCTCGTACATTCTATGATTGGATCTTTCTGAGTGCATCGTCAGCCCATGCAGTTGCCTTGATAATCCCACTGCGAAATCGCAGATATCAATCATTTCCTGCACTTCTCCCCTGCCTTCCTGCAGGCTTTTTCCCATTTCGTAGGAAACGAGTTTTCCAAGATCATCTTTATGTAGCCTCAAAGCTTCACCGATCTGTCGAACGACCTCACCACGCCTGGGTGCCGGAACAGCTCGCCAATACAGGAAAGCGGCTTCTGCCTTAGAGATGATCTTATCGTATTCTTCTTTCGTAACGGTCTGAACTTCCGCTATTTTATTGCCATCAACAGGCGACCAGGAAGTAATGGTCTTTCCTGAAGAAGGAAGAAAATTAATGCCATCACAAGCACCGGCATTCTGTTCATTAATGGAAAATGTTCTTAAAATTGCTGCTATCATAATGGGAAAATACTTTTCTGCAGGACTGTGTTTACAGACCTGTCACTATTATCATAAAATTTACCTGGTTATCCTTTTGTTTGTGAAGTGTAAGTGCTTTCAAAAATTTTGTCTGCATTGCCTGTTTCAAAGCCATCACGACGATGTTCCCTGCGTACCTGGTCTTTAGGCAGATGTGCAAATTGGTTCAGTACTTTTCTTTCTGCAAACTCTACATACGAACCTGCGATCATTTTCTTTTTACCATCTGCAAAAGTGGCTTCGATCATTTCGGCAACAGTGGAGCTTTGCAATAGCTTTCCGTCAGGGCTTTTTTTGATCTCGCTGCCTGCTGTATTTAACCTGAAGCCGTTACGCTTCAGGAATATATTAAACTCTTCCAGTGTATTGAAGCCCTCGGGAAGATTATGAACACTGACCGTAAAATGATTAAGGTAATAATGGTTTAGAATCACCCAGGCTGCATATTCAGTTTCTGCAAGCAAAGCATCATAATCCTCCAAAGTAGGAGTACGCCAAAGACCGCTGTGTAAGTATTTATCTACAGCTTCTGCATCATCCAGGTTGATCTGGGAAACAGGATCAACTTTCACTTCATCCGTATAACTGCGGATGATTTTTTGTGTGCTTTCGCTCAGATCGCCTACCCTCAGCTCGCTTATAAAGATGCGTGGGTAACGGTTTTCGGGTGGTGCATACCAATAAGCATCCAGTTTCTTTTCTTTAAAAAAGAGATGGTCCTTTTTCTGATAACCATAATGCAGAAAAACTTTTTCCAAAGATTGAATACCCAGTTTTTCCACGCCCATCGTACGAAAGGCGATATGATCATTCTCAATATCACCGGCATTATCAATAATGCCTTCTCTTATCATAGCTTTGATGATCGCACTTACATCTGGTACACGCTCCTTGTAACGAAGCATAAGTCCATTTAATATATTATCTAACATAATTAATCTATCTATATAATTAAAAATCGAATGATTCAGCACTCATCACTTCATCCAGGGCAGCCACCATATCCCTTGCATTCCGCTCATTAAAAACCAGTGGTGGTTTTATCTTCAGAACATTATACAAAGGTCCGTCTGTACTCAATAGAAAACCCCGCTCTTTCATCTTTTCCACTACAAGATTTATTTCCGATACGGCAGGTTCTTTTGTAAGCCTGCTTTTTACAAATTCAGCGCCCACAAAAAGCCCATGGCCGCGTACATCCCCAATGATAGTGTATTTATCCATTAATTTCTTAAGGCCTTCCAGCAAAACCGTTCCAACCTGCTGAGCGTGGCTTTGCATTCCTTCGCTCTCTATCACTTCCAATACAGTATTGCCAGTAACCATTGACACCGGGTTCCCTCCGTAGGTATTGAAATACTCCATGCCATTATTGAAGGCATCCGCTATCTCATCAGTCACCACCACCGCAGCCAGAGGATGACCATTGCCAATAGGTTTCCCCAAAACTACAATATCCGGCTCCACGCCTTGCAATTCAAAACCCCAGAATGCCTCCCCAACACGTCCAAATCCCACCTGCACTTCATCTGCAATACATAAGCCGCCAAATACACGGACATGCTCATACACTTTTTTCAGGTAGCCATCCGGCAAAGGGATCTGTCCGCCAACTCCCAATAAAGTTTCGCAGATAAACGCCGCAGCGCCTTTGTTGTTTTGCTTCAGTCCATTTAAAATACCCAATACACTTTCTGCATATTTTTCGCCAGCATCTGTGTCACCGTACTGATAATCTCCACGATACATATCCGGCGACACGGCTTTGTGGATATAGGGTTGTTGCCCGCCACCGCCTTTGCCGTCAAACTTGTACGGGCTCATCTCAATTGCTAATGTGGAAGTGCCGTGATATGCATGGTCCAATACGATCACATCCTTTTGACGAGTAAAATGGCGTGCCATTCTTATTGCCAGATCATTGGCCTCACTGCCTGAATTGGTGAAATAGCAAACCGAAAGCTTTGCGGGAAGTTTGGCCGTGAGCGCTTTTGCATAATCCATCATCGCATTGTTCAGATAACGCGTATTGGTATTGAGCGTGGCTATCTGCTTTTGCATGGCTTTTACCACTACCGGGTGGCAATGTCCTACATGGCTTACGTTATTTACACAATCAATAAAGGTATTACCCTTATCGTCGTATAAATACTGGAATGCTCCTTTCAGGATTTTCAAAGGCTTTTTATAGCTGATGCTCAGGTTCCGGCCAACATGTTCTTTTCTTTCAGATAATAACGATGCATAATCATCATCCTTAATAAGCGAAATAAAGCCGCAGGCTTTTCTGAAACTGTCCGAAGCTTTTACCGGATTGGTTTGGAGTAATTGAAACAGCAATTTCCATGCAGGCTGCTCCGTCAGGAAATGATGCTCGTTATCACTGTTATGTGATGCTTTTTCTGCCGACTGCGTTACACTGATGCAAAGCCTTGCAGCAATCAGGTAATATAAAATATCCGTCTCCTGTATTGTTAAAGGATATTGCTGGTGGTAGGACTTTACGATATGTGCCGCCACAGAGACAGGATCATCTGTGTGCAACATAGCATAGGTGCAGGCCACCGCCAGGTTATTGATCAATGCGGACCATACCATATCGCCAAAGTCGATCAGACCGCTTACCCTTCCGCTTTGCACCAACACATTATAGTCATTCGCATCATTATGGATACAGGCTTTCCGTAATGATGAAAGGTGGGGTGCTATTTCTGTTTGAAACTGCAGCAGGAAATAGGAAGCCGCCCGCCTTTTCTCATGATCATGAATATGATGCAGATCTTTTTCAGCATCGGCCGCACGACTGATATCCCATTCATAAGAACGTTCTACCGCTTCATGATACAGGCCTTCCAGCGCTTTATCCATTGAACCCAGGAACGTACCCAGGCTTTCATATAATGCCATGGTTTTTTCTTTTTCCTCCACCCAGAAATTACCTTCCAGGAAACTCAGCACTCTCACATGGTACATTTCATCTCCCTGCGTACAAAATGAGACAACAGCACCTTCCTTATTCAGCAGGTATTCCTGGAAGAATGGCTGCACAGGAGTTTTTGCCAGATGTTGCGTTACTGCGATCTGCGCGTTAATGAATGCCAGGTTGATATTGCCATTCGCGGCTTTAAAAATGTACTTCTTCCCGTCAGTCGCACGCAATAAAAAATTCTGCTCCTCATAGCCATTCAGCGCTGTAGCTGTTGCATCTATATTGTAATACGCTTTGGCGATCTGTTGTACTGATTCCTGATGAAGCGGCATAAATTATTTCGATTGTAATAGCATTAAAATATGAGCAGCAGACCAACTAAAATTAGAAGAGTTCAGTGGCTCACCGGTAAGGGGGTGATAGTTTTCATATATGGGTTGATCTGCCGACAATCCTTTTGCGTTCTTTAAAAGCTTTTCTGTAAATGCATTTGCCTGTGAATTATATCCATACTTTTTCAATCCATTTACTCCAAAATAGAACTGGTCTAACCACACTGGCCCTCGCCAGTAACCCTTTTTGGGATTAAACTCCGGATGGTCGGCAGTGAGTGTAGGTAATGGAACATAGGTGTCAAATTTATGTTCGTCACCCATTATTTTGCTAACGGCCATTGCCTGCTGCTTACTGGAAATGCCGGCCCATAAAGGGATCCATCCTTCCGGCCCCTCAATAGTAACTAATTCATCTTTCCCCACAAATTTATCGTAATAATATCCTTTAGCAGGATCATAAAACGCCTGGTTGATCTTTTGCTTTAATGCTGCTGCCTCTTTTTTCCAGTTGGCAGCCTCTTTTGATCTTCCCAAACTTGCTGCCAGTTTAGCGAGATACAATTTTTCTGCGTACAGGTAGGCATTCAAGTCAACACTCTCCTGGTTAAGCGACCATGCAGTAGCATTGTTCTGCAACATAACGGCCTTATCAAACCGTACTGCATTGTCCATACCACTTTCCCATGCGGCGGCAATGCGCGTACCGTCAGTAGAGCCGTATTCGCACAAACCATTTTGGTCATGGTCCCTGTTTTTATACCACCACTCATGATAAGCCACCAGTTTCGGATACAGTTCTCTGACAAAATTTTTATCAGCAGATCTGCCAAATACCTCCCACACAGCCCATGCTGCCAGTGGAGCTTTAGTGTCACGCCAGTTATTCTCCGATTTATCAGCATAGATACAATCTGCCACCATCCCATGCTCATCCTGGTAGTCAAACATGCTACGGATATTTTCCTGTGCCAAACCAGTATTGAAAAAAGCCAGTCCCACAGCTTGTTTCCAGCTATCCCAGCTCCACACACCGTAAAACCCCTGGTAGCTGACAGAAGGGAAAACACCATCGTGCAGAATATCCTTGAATGCGCTGCGCCAGTTGGTCATCAATGTGATGATGCTCTTAACAGCAAGCCGCTTTTTATCAGCGCTTAATCCCGGAACTCTGGTAAAATATTTTTCCAGGTATTGATTCCATCGTGTTTCATTCCTTTTTAGTTCAGTTGGGAAGTTAAAGGCAATGGCTCGTTCCTGCTCACCGGCTGCATAGAACGACTGCTCCTGCAACAATTCGATGCTTTGTTGTTTTTTTAACGATGCCGGCTTATATGTGGCTATGTATTCTTTACCGTTTACAGTAACCGCCGGTTTGTCTTTTCCCGGATAAAGGATATGAAAATGATTCTGGCTCTTTCCAAAGTTCACTTTTACTGTATTTTCATTGCCTGTTATCTCTGCATCCTTATTCAATACTTCACCCCGGAAAGAGATAACTGCGGTTTTCTCTGTCGATCCTGTATTGACAATCTTTGTATTGATCAAAGCCTGCCGGTTGGATACAAAGATCAGTTGCATGGCAATTTTTAATTCTTCCAGCGTCAGCGTTTGCTGCAACATTCCGGGAAAATAATCGGCCGACGCTTTAGCATTGGCTAAATCCAAAACCTTTCCGTCGACAGTGATTTGCAGTTGGGCAAAGTCTTTGGCTAACCAGGCGCCTCTCATATCCATCAGCAGTGGACCTGTAAACCCACCATAGCTCTCTTTGTCTGCGGGTAATGCGTAAGCATGCCATGCTCCCATATCGCTGAACACACTCGGTGTAATAAACCGTCCATTGCTGATAGTACCTGTTAGGCTCAGCACGTTGGCAAAACTATTGCGTGATTGTGCCTTGGTTTGTGCAGCAAACAACACCACCAGGCTGGCAACCAAAATAAGATTGCTCTTCTTTATATATTTTATCAATATCATCTTCATCACTATTTTGCTTTGTTGGTCATTACATCATTTTCAGCAACAGGACGTAATGTAAATGTATATTCATAATCCCTGTAGGGTAGCTGATATTCTGCATGAGGTTTTGCGCCCCAGGCATTGTCTCCGCCTACACCAGATTGGCCGTAATCAATATTCCACCAGATCAGGTCTTCGTTGCTCATGGAGCCACCATGATTATTTTGTGCGGCGTACCGGTCAAATTCCAGTTTATTCATATTAAAGTGAAGTACACCACTGCTGATAAGTGATTTGCCAATGGCCATGAGCCCTGCGCCTGCCCGGTTTGTAAGACCTATCCAACGCACATCCGTTCTGTAGCCGCTTTCCTGCGCACGTGCATAGGGATGGAACAATGAATCCGCGGGCATTGTATACAAGTCTACACGGGCAGCATATTTCCGGTCGCTATAATTATCAAAAGGGCCACGGCCTAACCAGGTAACTTTGTTATAGGCTTTGTTCAAGATCATCCGCATACCAAACCGGGGCAATTCAGGATGGTATTTATCCCCGGCAATCATTTTTGCAGATACCTTTACATCTCCATCAGCATTGATGGTATATACTACACGATACTTTGCATCAACATCCGGAAAATAATGCTGCGTTGTAATACGCCACTGTTGTGGGTTTTGTTGCTCGGTCACGAATGAATCGAGGCGGGCATTATTCAATACGTTTTCCCATACTGCACAGCGCATCTGCTGACTATTACCAATATCATTATCAGTAGCTGCACGCCAGAAATGCGGCTGCAATGCCTGCTGCATCAACTCCATCCCGTGTAATTGATAGCCGTGAAGCCAGCCGTCATTTTTACTGAAGCCAATATTGAAATTGTCATTGCTGAACGAAACAGATTCATTGGTTTCATTCTTTTTTAAAGCAATGAGATCAGTATTCCGTGTGGGTGGAGCAGGTTTATAATAAGGAAGCTGGAACTGTTCGGCTGCTACACAATATCCTGCCGGCAATAATGGCTGAGCAGATTTCAGATGCGCTTCAATATCCAGGAAATATTCTGTTTGGGATTGTATAGCAAAGGATGCAATATCAATTTTAAAATTACCGGATGCTCCGGGTCGTAAATTCACGGGATCCAATTTCCCTTTAGCCACCACATTCCCATCAGCTTTCACAGTCCAGAAAAAATCGAATTGATCCAGGTTGGTAAAATCGTACCGGTTGGTGATCTTTATTAATCCTGCACTAAAATCTACAGGTTGAAAATGTATGTACTGGTATACTTTTTTTAACTCAAAAGCCTGCGGATGTGGTGTATGGTCTGCGGCAAATAAACCGTCGGCACAAAAGCTCGTGTCGCTGGTAGCGCCTACATTACCCATATCACGGCCGTAGCCCCAGATAGCGCGCCCGTTATTATCTTTTATCTTAAATGTCTGGTCAGCAAAGTCCCAGATAAAACCACCCTGGAGTTGATCATATTTATATATCAGATCCCAGTAGTCTTTAAGATCGCCGCCGCTGTTACCCATCATGTGGGCGTATTCACATTGAATAAAAGGTTTGTCGCGCCACTGTTTTACATATTCCACCATTACACTTAATGAACGATACATCGGGGCTACAATGTCTGAATAAGGAGTACGTTGCGCCGGCTCATATTGTACCGGGCGTGTATTATCTTTCGATTTTATGTACTGATATGTAGCAATAAAATTCTCACCAAATTCACTTTCATTTCCTAACGACCAGGTAATGATGCTGCAAAAATTTTTGTCCCTTTCAAACATGCGTTTTGTTCGGTGCAGGTAAGCATTTTTCCATTCAGGCTTATCTGATAATGTTTTTACAGGCGACATACTCATGCCATCACACTCAATATTGGCTTCGTCAACCAGGTAAATACCATAGAGATCACATAGCTTATACCACGCTTCATTATTGGGATAATGGCTGGTTCGCACAGCATTGATATTAAATTGCTTCATCACCCTGATCTCTTCCACCATCTGCTCCGGTGTAATAACTTTGGCCGTGTACATATTATGTTCATGCCTGTTTACACCTTTGATTTTGATGGCTTTGCCGTTTACGAGAAACAATCCATGTTTTATTTCTGTTGTCCTGAATCCTGTTTTGTGAACAATGGATTCGATTATGTTTCCCTTCTTATCTAATTGTGTAATGTAGAGTGAGTAAAGATTAGGAGCTTCTGCACTCCATTTTCTTACAGAAGGAACGTTGCAGAAAAATTGAAAATCTTTTTTATTGAGAGGAGTCTGCTGACTGTAAATTATTTTTCCCGAAGCGTCATCTACTAATTTTATGCGTAAGGATTGTTTGGCAGACGCGGCCGGCTCCTGGTTCATGGAAACATGAAGATCCAGCAACCCATTCTTATAATTATTATCCAGCCCCGCTTTTACAAAGAAATCTTCAATAGCGATCCTGGGGCGGGCTATCAGATCGATGTCCCTCTCAATACCGCTTAGTTTCCACATATCCTGGCCTTCCAGGTAGGTGCCATCGCTGAAGCGGAATACCTGCAAGGCAACGGAGTTTATGCCGGGAACAATATAAGGTGTGATATCAAATTCGGAAGGTGTTTTGCTGTCTTTGCTGAGGCCAACATACTTCCCGTTGATCCACAAATAGAAAAACGAATTAACTGCCCCCAACCGGATGAAAATATTTTTCCCCTTCCATTCTTGCGGTAAATCGAACGTTCTTTTATAGGAACCAACAGGGTTAAAATCTTTTGGAACAAAGGGAGGATTCACCGGGATGGGATACTCCACATCTGTAAAAATGTAACTGTCTTTCCCTTCTGTTTGCCAGTTGGCCGGAACTTTTATTTTTTCCCAGGCGCTTACATCATAATTCGTTTCATAAAAATTCAACGGACGTTCAGCTGGCGTTTTCACTATTTTAAACGACCAAAGGCCATTTAATGAGCGAACAAATGGAGAAGCACTTTCTTTTATCGCCGCGTCTTCTGTTGCATAAGGTACGAAGTAGGCATGTGGCGTTACAGTATTTTGCGATTGGATGGAAGGATTTTCCCAATCATTAACTGCTGTTTGTGCCATAGCGTACGAACCTGTAAGAAATACAAAGCCAGCTATGGCAATAGTTTTTTTTATTGTCATAAGAGTAAAAGATCCGGTAATGAGTAATGAGCGCGATGCTCAACTCTTAGTCTCGCATCATGATATCGATTTTGACGACTCAGATTTGTCGTCAAAGGAAATAATGTTATCCGGAGCATATAGCTCCGGATAACATTATTTCAAACCGTTTAATGTACCAACGGGTTATTAAGTGTTTCCTTCAGCGGAAGTGGATAGTACGCTTTGTCTGCACCGAAACTTCTGCCTGCTGCCTGCATGTTTTGTGTTAAGAGGCCCCATCTTCTCAAGTCATAGAAGCGGCTGCTTTCGAGTGTAAACTCCATTACACGCTCGTGCATGATTGCATTAAACACATCCTGCTTGCTGTTGATGTTCAAAGCAGGCATATTACCTCTTTTGTTTCTTAAATCATTAATGACAGGCACAGCATCTCCTGATTTACCACTTTCATTCAGCGCTTCAGCGTACAACAGCAATACATCGGCATAGCGCATCAGCGGCACATTGATGGCGTTGGAACGGCCTATACGGTCAGGAGTTGCAGGGATCCATTTTCTGAATGCAATGGTGTTGCTGCCATTGCCAAATACATTCGCATAAGTATCTCCATACACTTTGGGGCTGACTACATCATTAAAATAACTGTCTTCAAAATAAACAGTACCGTATATCCTGGGATCGTACATGCCTCCGGCAGCTACTTTACCTTCTTTTTTCATTTCGGTAAGCAGGCGCTGTGTACCGTAAATCTCCCCATAGCCGCCCAATTCTGCAGCAGCTACCCAATCAGAAAGGTAAGACCTGTAGTTGGCACCGTTGGAAGCATCTGCTGTTTGCTGCAACTCAAATACAGATTCTACGCCATTCTTAGTAGCACCGTTGAACATGGCAAGAAAATCAGGGTCGATCTGATATTGATTTGAATTGATCACATTTTTCAAGCTATTTACTGCATTAGTGTAGTAAGTAGCCGCGTTTGTCTGATCTTCTGCCGCGCGGTACAGGTTGATCTTTCCAATGTATGCCTGTGCTGCACCTTTGGTAATTCTGCCGGCTTCAGCCGCAGGGCGTTCACTTTTCAGGGGCAGGTCTGCTTCTGCAGCGGCAAGGTCGGCCAGGATCATATCATAAGCATCTTTCCTTTCGGAAAGGCCTTTGGTAAGATCGGCTTCTGATACGGGCACTTTATCGCGCAGGATTATTTTGTCAAAATTGGTCAACAGCTTAAAATGATAATAGGCACGCAGGAATTTTGCTTCAGCAATGATCTGCTTTTTGCTGGCCGCATCAATTCCACCGGCAGGGATTTTCTCAATGCCTTCCAGCACCTGGTTAGTAAAGTTTAAACCCTTGTAATTATCTCTCCATAAAAGATCGATGGCGTAGTTGCCGGATGTGAAAGAGAAATTATAGTGGTCAAGCCACCAGGAATAGTTGTACGCATCAGCACCCGGCACCACATAATCTTCCCTGTAAAATTCACGTACTGATCTTGCTTCCACATAATTGTCCCAGCCTACAAAACTTTCCAGTTGTGAATAAGCTGCGGAAAGCCCGGACAACGCTTTATCTTTTGATGTCCAGAAGTTATCAGTGGTCAATTGGTCCGGCGCCAATTGGTTAAGATTGTCTTTACTGCATGACCACAAAGATGTCGCCACTGCAAAAGCCAATACCGGAATTATGCTCTTTTTCATTTGAATATTTTTTGTTTACCCGTTTCGGGATGATTTTTTAATCAATGAATTGCCCTGTTTTACAAACCGATCTGAAGGCCAACCAGCCATCTTTTATTTTGCGGATACAGTGCCCGGTCCACTCCTGTATTAAGCGGGTTGAACGTACCAACTTCAGGATCCAGTCCGCTGTATTTGGTGATAGTGAACAGGTTTTGAGCAGCTACATAAAAGCGCACCCTGTTCAGCCTGGCAAAACTGGTAGCGGAAGCAGGAAGTGTGTATCCCAGTTGCAGCAACTTCATTCTTAAATAGCCGCCATTTTCCAGGAAGCGGGTTGATTCGCGGTTATTGCCATTAGGGTCAGCCAGTATTGCACGGGGCATATCGGTATTGGTATTCTGTGGGGTCCAGGCATTTAATGTGGATGTAAGGAAGTTGCGTCCGGCATCCATGCCTTCCAGCTCAAAGCGGTAACCGTTATAGATCTTGTTGCCACTTACACCCTGGAAGAATGCAGTGAAATCAAAATTTTTATAGTTGATTGACACATTCAATCCGTATTCCAGTTTGGGGAAGCCGGAACCTTTATAGGTTTTATCATTTTCGTCAATCACTCCGTCGCCATTGGAATCCACAAACCTGATATCACCGGCTTTTGCATCAGGCTGCAATTGGTCGCCATCCTTATTTACATAAGCAGCAGCTTCTGCATCTGTTTGGAAAATGCCATCAGCAGTATACAGGTAAAAAGCACCTATTTCAGTTCCTTCTTTGGTTTGTGTAGGAATATGATCTGTTCCGAATTTCAATCCTGTGCCATACAAGGTCTGATCAGGCTGAGCCAGTTTAACTACTTTGTTTTTGATATGAGTCACTGAACCGGTAATGCCGATATTCCAGTCCCTTTTTGTGTAGTTGTATGTCAGTTCCAGTTCAATGCCTTTATTGGAAATAGTACCCACGTTTAAGATCGGATCGTTTACACCTGCAGATGGTGGTACTTCTTTAGTGATCAATAAGCCCTCGGTCTTGTTATTAAAATAGTTCAAGGAACCGGTAAGCTTATTGCGGAATAAAGCAAAGTCAGCGCCGATGTTGGTTGATTTGTTGGTTTCCCATTTCAGGTCACGGTTTTGCAGGTTATAGCTTGCCGAACCAGGCCATGGTGTAGCTCCGGAACCCTGTACATAACCGCCTGACCACGTATTCCTGGTAGTGATCAATGCCTGGTGATCGTAATAGCCTAATGCACCTTCATTACCCAATTCACCATAGCTTGCTCTAAGTTTTAATACATTCAGCCACTCCACATTCTCCATAAAAGACTCCCTGTGCATATTCCAGCCAAGAGAAACGGAAGGGAATGTTCCGAACTGGTTGTTCTGTCCGAAAACGGAAGAACCATCACGTCTTACACTTACCTGTACCAGGTATTTTCCGGCATAGTCATAGTTAATTCTGCCGAAAGTGGAAAGGCGAACATATTTATTATTGGAGCCGGCTGCGCCAAATGTGCCACCCAGGCCTGCATTGATCGTATTAAAATCAGGATTGGAAAAACCGCCTGCTACTTCTTTTTCCACGATAGAACCATTTACTACAGATCTTACAACCGTTTTACCATCTGCTGTTACGCTCAGGTATTCGTTTGTCTTTTGCTGTGCCGAATAGCCCGCAAGTACTTTGATGCTGTGATCGCCTTTTTTCCAGTCATAATTGAGCAAATGCTCCATTTGCTGTTCTTTATAATTGGAGCGGCTGTTATAAACGTAAGGATAGGAAACAGCAGGATCATTGGCATTGGCCCTGAACGGCGGATGGTGCGAATAGTCAAAGCTGTTGGCACTGATATAGTTCAACTGGGCTGTGTAGCTAAGCCCTTTGAATAATTGCAGTCTGAGCTTCAGGTTATCTGCAAAATATTGGGTTTTTGTATAGCCATCTACATAATGGGCATAACCAACAGGGTTCTGAAACCTTGGCAATCCATCTGCTGTTAAAGCATATCCGTATTTTTCATTGGGGTCCAGTATGGGCAACAGCGGAGATTGGAAATAGGCATCACGGAGGTCAAACTTGTAAGCTTCGGATTTTGTATTAGAAAAGATCATGTTGTTTTCCAATGTGAGTATGCCCTTTTTAATTTCATTGGTGGTGCGGATCGTTTTTTTATTGAAGTTGGAACCTATCAATGTTCCTTTTTCATCAGTAAGGTCGCCGCTTACACCGTATTTTACATAGTCACTACCGCCTCTTATACCCACATTATAATTTTGGGCAATGCCGGTTTGATTGATCTGGTCCTGCCAGTTTGTGTTAATACCTGTGTTATTGGTGATGTAAGCAGGAAGCTGTGTAACGCCTGCGTTCTCATACATCATGCGATGTACTTTTTTGTACCCATCAGCATCCAGGAGATCATATTTGCTGGTCGGTTTCACCTGGCCATAATAACTGCTGAAATCAATGACCGGCTCGCCTTTTTTACCTTTTTTGGTAGTGATCAGGACTACGCCGTTGGCACTATTGGAACCGTAAATAGATGCGGCAGCACCATCCTTCAGCACTTCAATAGACTCTATGTCATTGTTACTCAAATAATAAGGATCGCCGACCACTCCATCGATAATATACAATGGCTGGTGGCCGCCAAACGTACCGATACCCCTCAAACGCACGTCAGACATTTGTCCGGGATTACCGCCAGGGCTGGTAATAGACAAACCTGCCACTCTTCCCTGCAAAGCATTAATAGGGTTATTGGTAGCCATTTTGCTGACAACATCCCCTTTCACAGAAGAAACCGCACTGGTAAGGTTGCCCCGCTTTTGGGTACCGTAACCAACCACGACTACCTCATCCATTTGTTTCGTGGCTGCTTCCAGGGTGATCTGCACCTCTGTTTTCCCTTCGGTTGCCACTTCTTTTGTGGTATATCCCACTGCTGTTACAATCAATACAGGATTAGCAGTGGAGATATTAATGGTAAAGCGTCCTCCATCATTGGCAACAGCGGAGACGGAACCATTTTTGACGGTGATAGTGGCTCCGGCAACCGGCGAACCGGAGGCGTCCAGGACAATGCCCGACACAGAAACAGTCTGGGCATAACCTGTATTATATAAAAAGGAGAACAAAAAAAAGAGAAGACAAAAGGCTAATGGCCTTTTGCGCCAGGCAATCAATCGAGTCATAAGCATAAATAATAGTTTTCTAAAATGATTTTAAAAAACGCGGCTATGCATTGCTTTGCAAAAACGCATGCATTTTAGCGTAGCCTAAACTTATGACTTACGTATACCTGGCCTTATTTTTGGCATCTACACGACCCTCTACCCACCTCTACACCACCTCTACATGGTTTTTAATAAATTGGTTATCAGTTTATTAAAATGATCTTATAAAGGCGCTCAGGTCTTCATTTTTCTGCAATCCAAAATGTTTTCTCAACCTGTAGCGGGCCATTTCCACTGATTTTACGGAGATATTATTCAATGCAGCGATCTCTTTTGAGGACAAATTCAGCCTGATCTGTGCGCAAAGCTTTCGCTCATTTTCTGTAAGGTGGGGGTATTTCTGCAATAGATTGAAGAAGAAATCTGCGTGAGCGCCGTCGGATGACAAATGGAGGGTTTTATCGTTAGCATGCTGCTCCAGGTCTTGTAAGAATTTTTTAACCAGCTTGTTATATGCATGGGGCATATTTTTGACGTCTGCGTTTTCCGTAGTCATCAGGTGGCTGGTTTCCTGGATGAAATTTTTCAGCAGCTCATCATTATGTGTGAGCAATAAGGCATATTCTTTTATGTTCTGGTCTTTAAAGCCCAATTTATCGGTAAGCGCCTCCTTTTCATGGAGGGTCTCATCCAGCTCTTTTTCTATCAGCAATCTTTTCATTGCCTCCATTTCCTTGTCGCGCTGCTGTTTACGCCGCAGCCGGCTGTATAACAAGAACCCGATGATGCCTAAAAGTACCAGGCCGGCCGCCAGGGCATTGCGTTGGAAAGACCGCAGTTCTTTCTGCGCGTTCAGCTCATTGATCTGTTTTTCCCGGGCTTGTGTTTCCCTTCTCAGGTGCAGGGCGTCCACCATCTCCGTTTTATTGCGGGAAACGATCTCGTTGTTGGTGGCGATATATTGCTGCAGGCAATCAAAAGCACGTTGATAATTACCTGTAGCCTGGTACAGCAATGCCGAAGTATGCAGGTTGTCCAACAGCTTTTCCTTCCGTGTATTGGATGTAGACGCATCGATAATGCTCCGCGCGCTCGCTAAAAGCGAATCGGCTTTTTTATAATTATTCAATTTCAGGAAAGAATATGCCAGTTGGTTTTGTATTTCAGCCAGCGGCAGCTTGTTATGCTTACCGTCAACAGCTTCCATTTCCATCGCTTTTTCAAAATGGGCAATAGCTTGGGGGTATTGCCCCAATACATTTTCACAGATCCCCAGGTTGTTCAATGCGGCTCCCAGGATGGTGCTTATTTTATTTTTTTCAGCAATGGCTATGGTTTTTTGGAAATATACCTTGGCAGAATCGCTATTGTTCATCATCTGAAACACCAATCCTATCGCATTAAGAGCGGTCGCTTTCTTTTTAATATCCGTACCGGCAGCTATCAGTTTCTCTGCTTTTTGATGATAGTCCATAGATAGAATGGGATTTTCAGTATCATAAAAAAGCCATCCGAGCAGTGTGTAAGCATTTGCAATACCGGCCTGATCTTTTAAAGATTGAAAAATATCCAATGCATCATAAACATATTGCAAAGCCATATCATAGCTATCATCATATAAGTACCCTTCAGAAAGTGTGAGCATGGTTTGCGCCTGCAAAAGCTTATCGTTTTCCTTAACAGCCAGTAGATAGGCTTCATGCCCCAGAATCAGGGCCTGGGCAGTGGAGTCGCTGTTGAGTTTCTTAGCGGTTTGATTTAATGAATTGATCCTTTCACGGGCAGCCTGGTTTTTCTCTGAAGATTGGGCGAATAGTGTATTGGCACAACATAACATGGCCAGTAAAAGTAAATATGGCTGTTTATAGCAATCAGTATATCGTTCCCGGCATTCAATAGCCATTGCTCTACCCTCTATTTTTGGGAAAAATACATAAAGAAGTGGTTTAAACTTTTAATTTTAAAGAGAAGCGGGTAATAAAGATGCTTAAAGGTGCCAGCAGGTGGTTTTTAGGCCTTCTAAAAGCCAGGCTGAGCAAATTAATTCTGTGAAATGGACTGAATATTGCAGTTGTAATGTAACCGCAAATGCCACAAAAGAACACCATTTATACCATAGGGCATTCTACCCATAGCGTGAATGATTTCATTAGCATCCTGCAGTCATTTGATATCAGGGCATTGGTGGATATCAGGCGCTTTCCCGGTTCACGGAAATATCCAGGCTTTAATAAAGAACAACTGGCTGAAGAATTGCAAAAGGCCGGGATCAATTATACCCACCTCGAAGAGCTTGGCGGCAGAAGAAAGGCGCAGGTGAATTCAAAAAATAACCGCTGGCGCAATGAATCTTTCAGAGGCTATGCTGATTATATGGAGACGGATGAATTTAAAAAATCAGTAGCAGAGCTGGAAGCAATTGCCCTGAAACAGCGGACGGCCTATATGTGTTCCGAAGCAGTTTGGTGGCGCTGCCACCGCTCCATGGTATCAGACTACTTAAAAGCAAAAGGTTGGGCAGTATTGCACATCATGGCAAAAGGGAAAACAGAAGAGCATCCTTATACTTCACCGGCCAGGGTGGTGAATGGTCATGTATTTTATTATGATGAAGATCTATTTAATCAATAAAAGGATTGATCATGGCAAAAAAATTCAAGGTCGGCGATAAGGTAAGCTGGAACTCCGAGGCAGGAAGGGTAACCGGCACGATAATAAAAGTGCATACAAAGGATTTTGATTATAAGGGCTACACTCATCATGCCACGGAAGATGATCCGCAATATGAGATCAAAAGCAGTAAAACGGATCATATTGCAGCACATAAAGGATCGGCGCTTACTAAACTTTCGTAACTTCCACTACTCACCACTCTGCTATTGAACATGTTTACTGCCGGTACTAAAAGTAATGGTCATATCAGGAAACAAAATCCACTCTATTGGATCCTTACGGTCATCGGCAGCCTTTTATTCCTGTCTCCCTTTGCTCAACATACCCCGGTAATACTTTCAGATAGCAATAATGTCAGGCCCTTACGGCTGGATAGCCGCCAGTGGAAGTTTCATCCCGGCGATAGCCTGGCCTGGGCCAGCCCGGTTTACCAGGACAATCACTGGGATACTATTGCAGGTACCAATTTCGGTGCAGGAAAGTTTAAAAGAGCAGATATACCCAAAAGCTGGTCAGGCTTTGGCTGGTTCCGTATCTGGGTCAAAAAATCAGATCCGGCTTCCACCAACACCTGGGGATTATATCTCAATCATGATGCAGCTTCCGAGACCTATTTTGATGGAAAAAAGATCATGACGCTGGGCCAACTCGGGCATTCAAAAGAAACCATGCAGTCTGTCCGGAATCCCTATCTTACCATACCACTTGCAATCACCGATACCCTGCCACACCTTCTCGCTATCCGCTATAGTCATTATGGTAATTTCTTCCCCAATTTTGTCGGCTTCAACTCCTATATACAGGATCTGCATCAGATGAATGCGGCACAAAAAAGATCGCAACGCTCCATGGATTATCTTTTACTGAGCGCTTCCGCGGCCTGTATCCTTATTTTACTACACCTGTTGTTGTTTATTTTCTATCCTAAAAAGAAAATAAATCTATATTATGTATTGTTTGTTTCTGTAGTAGCCATCGGGCTTTACGCAAGATATCAGACAGTGGCAGCAACGGATCCTCAATTGCAGGTATTCTATACCAAACTTTTTATTGGCTTTGTTCTTTTACATTTAAATTTTGGCGCACTGCTGTTATATGCTGCAGCTTATGAAAAGATCCCCCGCTGGAGAATGATCGTAATTGTAGTTCTCTCCCTGGCACTTGCCGCCTGGGTTTGGATTGATTGGTATGGCCTGTATTATGATCCCCTCAAATCATCTTTGTCAAATTGGTACCAGATACTGTTTGCATTGGTAGTATATACCGATGCGATGATCGCCATTATAAAGGCCATCAGGAAGGGAAATAAAAAATTATGGTTGATCGCCGCAGGATTGATCCTGTTTTTTTTAATGGGGGTCTTTGTAGGATCGAACCAGTTTGAGTGGTTCACTTTCGAAGAAGTAATGATTGGTTTTGCATGGGGCAACCTGTTAATGCCTGTATTGTTTTCCATTTACATCGCATTGGATGTAGCTTCCACTAACCGCAGCCTGGAAAGACAGCTGGAAGAAAACAAGAAACTGACCGATGCGAACCTGGCGCAGGAACAGGAAAAGAACCGCCTGATAACTGAACACGCCACACAACTGGAAAAAACCGTACTGGAGCGTACAGCACAGGTGCGGCAGCAGGCAGAGCGGCTGAAAGAGATGGATGCAGTGAAGTCGCGCTTCTTTGTAAATCTTACCCATGAGTTCAGGACACCACTCACCCTGATCACCAATCCCGCAAAAGAATTGTTGCGCCAGGCAGACACAGATGCTGCACGGCAATATGCAGGATTCATTCTGCAAAACAGCGAGCGGCTATTGCAATTGGTAAACCAGTTGCTTGACCTTAGCCGGTTGGAAAGCGGGCAAATGAAAATAAAAAATGAACCCCTGGATGTGGTCCGGTGGATGCAGCTTCACATACAACAATTCGGCTCCCTGGCCGAGCATAAGGGAGTGCAACTTTCGTTTCATACTGATACCCGGGAATTGCTGATCAGCGCCGATCCGGATAAGCTGGAAAAAATCCTGCAAAACCTGCTCTCGAATGCATTTAAGTTTGTTACGGACAAAGGCATTATTACTGTTTCATTTACAAAAATAGCCGGCCATCAGTTTGAGATAAATGTACAGGACAATGGCATAGGCATCGCGCCGGAAAAACTACCTTATGTGTTTGACCGTTTTTACCAGGCAGATGCAACAGATACAAGATCGAGGGAAGGTGCAGGCATCGGTCTTGCCTTGTGTAAAGAACTGACAGAATTATTGGGAGGCTCCATTTCCGTTCGAAGCGCTTTGCATGCAGGAACAACATTTACCATAGTGCTGCCCTACAAAGAAATAGAAGAAGGTACAACTTATAGAGAAGCAGCCATGAATACCCAAAACAATCATTCACCGGAATATGTGCATGAAAAAGAGACAGTACCTGCAATGGAACCTGATGCCACTACCATACTGGTAGTGGAAGACAATGAACAATTAAGGCAATTCATCGCCCTTTCATTACCGGAAAATTATACAGTGCTTATTGCAAAGGATGGTGAAGATGGTATCCAAGCAGCACTGGAATCCATTCCTACCCTGGTGATCACTGATCTGATGATGCCCCGGAAAAACGGGTATGAACTCTGTGCTGCTATAAAAATAGATGAGCGCACCAGTCATATCCCTGTGATCATGCTTACAGCCAAAACGGACCGCGATAGCCGCATACAGGGAATTGAAACCGGCGCTGATGCCTATCTTTCCAAGCCTTTTGATAAAGAGGAACTGCTGGCATTGATAGAGAACCTGATCCGCACACGACAGCAATTACGTAAAAAGTACAGCAAAGGCAATAACTGGATCACGATTACAGAAGAGCTCCCTTCTATTGAAAAGAAATTCCTTGATAGAGTGCGAAACGCTATCGAGGACGACCTGGACAACGACCAGTTGAGTACCGATTTCCTGGGAAGGAAAATTGGTTTGAGCCGCACCCAACTCCATAGAAAATTGAAAGAGCTGACAGATCAAAGTCCTGGCGAATTGATCCGTACGATCCGCATGCAACGCGCACACGAACTTTTGCAGCAACATGCGGCTACTGTGGCCGAAGTTTGTTACAAAGTCGGCTACACCAATCCCGCCAATTTCTCCACTGCCTTTTCAAAACATTTCGGTTACCCGCCCAGCGCTGTTCCGGAACAAGGAGCCATTTCCTGATCGCGCAACAAAAACAAACATTGCTGCAACAACAGCAAAAGTCTGTAAATCAATAATTCAGGTTACAACATGTTCAAAGGGATTTGCAACAACTGCAAACGCCCTTTCTTGTTTCGGGCTATAGTTTTGAAAAACATCCATCAGCACCGTAAACAGTCAAACATGAAACAACTCCTTACTGTATTGAGCCTGACCCTCCTTTTCAGCGCCTGTAATAATAATGCACGGGAAGAACAACCCGATCATAATATCGTAGGTGAATGGGATGCGCATTTGGATAACCAGGGAAAGCCATACCTGGTCATCGGCCGCTTTAAAGACAATGGTGCTTACGATGCTTTTATTGATGGTAAGCTGGTCGTAAGTGGTAAGTATCGGACAGTGGGTGATTCCATCTACTTCAGGGATGGTAATTGCGACATGGCCTACGAAGGACTATACAAACTAACTTATTATAAAGATTCTGTCAGCTTTAAGATGCTGCAGGATACCTGCCAGGAAAGGATTCATGGTTCCAACGGAGTGACCCTGAAAAGAGTAAAAAAATAACCATTAAACTTTCTTTTATGAAACTCATTTTATGTTTCCTGGTAAGTGTACTGTTTTTTTCCTGCCAGCAAAGTAACAACGATCATAACATTTACGGTAAATGGCGTGTAAAGTTCAACAGTGGCCCCATGGCAGAAGTCCGCTTTCACAATAAAGGAACACATGATTACTATGTAGACGGAAAGTTGTTCAGCAGTGGAAAATCAATTTTTAAAAATGATACGCTGAAATCTTATGACCCTATCTGCGATGGGAACGGGGAATACTATGGCACTTATAAAATTGACTTCCTGAGTGGTGATTCAATCCGTTTCAATGCCATTGAAGACAGTTGTGAGCCACGGCGGTTCGATATGGATGGCGCAGTGCTGCACCGTATAAAAAAATAAAAGATCATCGCGTACTAAAAGCAGTGTCATGAAAATGTATTTCATTACCCTATTACTTATCGCTGGTGTAGTGGTATTGTCCAATTCATTCTGCAGCAATGCCAATGCATTGCCTAAAGATGATATCACCCTGGGTAAACAATTATTTTTTGACACCATCTTATCATCCACTAAAAAGATCAGTTGTGCCAGTTGCCATAAACCGGAATTTGCATTTGCCGATTCCAGTGTTGTAAGCCCGGGCGTCTTCGGCAGAATGGGAGTGCGCAATACACCATCGGCCATGAACCTGAATTCCGCTGCTTTCTTTTTCTGGGATGGAAGGGCTACAACGCTTGAAGCACAGGCAATGTTCCCTATCACTAATCCTTTGGAAATGAATCTGCCGATCGACAGTGCCATTGATCGCTTGACACAAAGCGAATTTTATAATAAAGCATTCCAGCAAATATTCGGTGAAAAACCTTCGGCAAAAACCCTGGGAAAAGCATTAGCGGCATTTCAGCATTCCATGGAAACAAGCGATTCTCCATTTGATGAATGGAAGACGAATGATAATGAATCTGCCGTTAGTGAATCAGTGAAAAGAGGCTTTGAATTGTTCAACGGCAGCGCCAAATGTGTCAAGTGTCATTTCGGAACGGATTTCAGCAATACCGAGTTCAGGAATATCGGTTTGTTCAACGGAAAAAATCTAAATGACAGTGGCCGGGCGGCCCTTACCCAAAACACAGCGGACTTAGGCATGTTCAAGATCGGCCCATTAAGGAATATTGCCTTAACAGCGCCCTACATGCACAATGGCATGTTTAGAACATTGCGTGAGGTGATTGATTATTATGATCAGCCCGACAAAGTGGTGGGAGATCCGGTGAACAGGGATACCTTGCTGTCAAAGCCACTGAACTTGTCGGAACAAGATAAGCAGGATATTGAAAACTTTCTTCTCTCGCTTACCAGTGCATCTCTTGAAAAGAAGCGTCTGTAAAAGGATAGACAATCCCGATCATTCCCGGTAAATAGTTAGGATGCAGGGAAGCTGCTTATAATTTATTTAGTTTAGCAGAAAGACTGTCAAATGGAATATCCTTTTCATACTTCTGTAAAAGGTTCCCATCCTTATCATATAAGGCAACAAAAGGCATCTCCATAATCCCAAAATACTTACGCAAAAAGAACGAACCTCCTTCCGTTCCGACAAACACATTCTTAAAAGTGCTCGTAGCATATTTACGGTTAAACTGTGCTACTTTATCCAATGGCAAAAAAGTAATCATCGCGATCGAAGCTTTTTTAAACGGATTCTCCTTTTTAAGAAGTTGTTTAGCCAAAACAGCACAATGATCACAATCCGGAGAAAAATAAACCAGCAGTATTGGCTTGCCGACCGGGAGCTGTTCCGCTTTAAAAACTACTCCATTCTCCTGTACCATCCTGAAAGGAGGCAGCTTGCCTTTTTGTGCAAAGGCAGCCGCCCCCGTTACTACAACAAACATCCCTGTTAAAAACCAACGCAACATATATTTTAGCTTATTCTTTCCAGATAGAGTTCAGTTCATGCACTTCCAGCTTTTTCAGCAATGCTTTGCTGCTATTGCCACGGCCTTTAATAAATACATCTACCACTTTACTTTTATCTCCATTAAACGGCATAGCGTAATACAGCTCCCCACCATTCACAAACACTTCCAGTATATTTTTATCTACAATGGCTTCAATGATGAATTCTTCAGAGCCGGGGTTTACATAGTTTGTCTTAATACTCTTCTCCCCTTGTATTGTTGAAAACTCACCCAACAGGCTATTGTACAACAGTTCATACCCCTGTACATTCAAACCGAACTCCCTGGCATCTCCTTTTTCAAATACCGCCTTTACATGCAAAGGCTCTCCGCTTACGGGCACAGATACTCCCGCATTAACCCGAAGCATTTTATCAGACACCACCTTGCTGCTCTTATGAAGCGACGCTATTTCTTTGATCGGTTCAGGGCAAAGCCTGATACCATCATACGATCTCTTCAGTTTTAATTCTGTGGGGAAAAGCATAGCCTGGTTAAAAGGCATATCTGTCTGTATAATGCCGCGTCCCCAGCCTACCTGAACACGACGGTGATCCGGTGTATTATTATAGGTTTGGGAAGCATAAAAATAACCGCCGCCAAAATCATATTGCCTCATCTGCTGAGTGACAGAAAATTTCTTGCCGTCAAAATCGCCCAGAAGATACCTTCCTGTGGCATCATACATCACCCATTTCTTTTGACCGGGTTCGCCTTCCACCGGAAGCTCAAACAACTCAGGGCATTCAAAGAAACCATCTACACCGGATTGGTAGGTCCAGTTCTTCAGATCAGGTGAAGTATAAATAACATGCTGATTGATGATAGCCGTATCGCGGGTCGACATCAGTTTTGTTCTTCCAAAATCCCATACCACCATCACCCAATGTTTGCCCGCCTCATACCAAAACACTTTGGGATCACGCCCCTGATGCTTTAAAATTGGGTTGCCTTCATATTCAGTAAACGTTTTTCCGTTATCATAGCTGAGCTTGAGACATTCACCACGGCCTGTACTTGTATAAACCGCAATAAGCGGATCTATCCCGTTTTTTCTAAAGCCGGAAGTATTCGTTGGGTCTATAACAGCCGATCCTGAAAAAGCTGCATCCCTTTCTCCAAATGGATAGATCGCTTCAGGTAATTCCTTCCAGCGTACCAGGTCTTTGCTGGTGGCATGCCCCCAATGCATATTGCCCCAGGCCCAGCCATAAGGGTTATGCTGGTAAAACAAATGGTACTCGTTATTATAATAGATCAGGCCATTGGGATCATTGATCCATCCTCTCTGGGCAGAATAATGCACCTGCGGACGCTTTAGTTCCCTGTACACACTGTCCTGCCCCGGAAACTTATCCCCTGCAAAAACTATCTGCAAAGCTTTTGCTCTTTCTTCCCGCGTCATTGTCGTGTTCCTGTTGCTGCCCTGTGTAATATTAGTGAATGCTCCTGCTATAGGTATATGCACATTCGATATCTCCATCGTTAAGGTCTTCCCCTGGTAAGGAGATACATCAAAAAACACCCAGTAATCCGGTTTTCCACTGGTCAGTTTCAGGGTAAACTGGTCCAGCAATTTCCCTTCATATTTGATACTTGTTTTTGTTAACGGGTTTGATTCACTGACAGGCAGGTTCAGGTATACCTGCCCTTTCTGGATTTTGATGCTGCGCAGGCTGTCTTGTGCAGAAACATTCTCTGTAGAGAGAGATAGTGAAGCCAGCGATAAGAACAAGAAGGTTGCTTTCATTTTTACCCTTTTAAGAATGAAAAATAAGTTGTTAGTCGTTATAAATGCTTTTCATTTTCCAGGCAGCAAGTGATCTTAGTTCGGCATCGCCGCCCATTGATTTGATGGAAACACCATTGCTGTCATCTCTTCCCGGGTATACCCTGACTGCCACACATTGCTTGCCGTTTACAAAAACTTCCACTACACTTTTATCAATGAAAACACGGAGTTTGACTGTTTCGTCCGGCAATAATTTTACCGGGGCGGTTTCAGGTGGCCGCATCATCACATCAGGAAGGGTGGATGAATTGGATGTTTCGATTGAGATAAGACTTGCCCGGTGCCTGGCTGTTGCGGAAACAGAAGTTGAAGAAGTATCTCCTGTAAACAAGCGGATAAGATCCTGCGGCATCGATGCGGTGCCTGGTGCTGCTTTATATTCCAAACCCTGAGAAAAGCCTTTTTCTTTATAAAACATGATCCGTGTGTACTCCTGCTTACCAGGAGAACGCAGTACATTCAGCTCCACTGCTTGCGCAGTTTGCAGATCGATCTCTGCTTCTATTTCCAGGGCATTACCCTTTACTTGCTTTAAGACAGTCTCTTTACCCGATAAAAGTTTCATTGCATCCACCTGCATAGCATCATAGCGAAGCGATGCCATATCACCGGCAGGTTCCTGGCCCAACTCATCTGCAGAAAGCAGGGTAAGCTTTCGCGGCAGACTCATGATCTGGTTCCAGCCTTGTGTAGGCCGGCCCTGATTCATATTGAAAATAATGATCACACCGCCTTTGCCATCAGGCGTTGCGGAAGGGGCATGCACACCAGCAGGGCTTACAGCACCATGATTATATTTTCCTCCGGAAGTCACAATGAATTTGTCGTGTTGTTTATCATAGTCACCCAACAGGTATTGCCCACCGCTCATGTGACTGAAAAAATTCATGATGTATCGGTTGCCTATCGGCCAGAAATAAGGGCAGGCTCCATCATCACCGATCTGTGTGAAGCGGTCTCCCTGCACAAACTCATGCAGGTATTCCCAATTGACCAGATCTTTTGAGCGGAATAAAAAATCAGCCCTTACCGGGCGGCCTCCCGGCCCTTCGGGAACCCTTCCTGCAGAAAGAGCATAATAGATGCCATCCTTTTTCCAAATGGAAGGATCAAAGATGCTATAAGGAAGCGGGAAACCAGTTGTACTTGTTGAAGGTATCACTGCTTTTCCCGCAACCTTTTCCCAATTCAACAACAGGGGATCATCAGACACTGCCACCATATTTCCAACCCCTGTTCCATGATACATGGCAATAACCCTGTTTTGCTCTACGAGCGTGGATCCGGAATACACCTGTTTTTCCGGGTTTGGATAAATAGCATAGGGCAAATCTCTCCAATGAACAAGATCTTTGCTGATGGCATGACCCCAATGTTGCCGGGGATCTTCAGGCGGATAAGCCTGGTAAAACAAATGCCAGTTGCCCTGCCAGTAACAAAGTCCATTAGGATCATTCAGCCGGCCCTCGGGATTCACATAATGGTATACCGGGCGGAATTTATCTGCTGATAACTTTTTACGTGATTCATTAAGCCGTATCATCAAAGGATTTGTTCTCAATGCCGCTTCCTGTTCTTCCAGTGTGCGCGGGAAACTGAACTTGGGAACCTTTGATGTATAATCCGGCCTACCAGGCTGTGCATATAAAATACCCGGCCCTAAGGTCATTACCGGAAGGGAAAAAACTAAAATGATTATAAACAGAGATCTTGTTTTCATCACTACCTGTTGATCATTCATAAATATTTTTCATTTGCCATGCTTCAAACAATTTCAGTTCACTACTCTGACCATGAGACAGCAGGGAAACGCCCACAGCATCTTTACGGCTGGGATACACACGGGCAGCCACACATTGCTTACCATTTACAAAAACCTCCACTACACTTTTATCAATGAAAACCCTGAGCTTTAAAGTTTCCCCTTCTTTCATCATGAATGATGCGGTTTCAGGCGCTCGTGGATTCACATCCGGGTGTTGCGATGAATTAGCCGTTTCCAGGATAATGAGATCTTCTCTTATCGGAGGATTGGAAGCTGGCGGTGCCTGGAGTTGATTAGGCTGCTCAGTTCTCAGCGGAGCGATCTCACCATACCGGTAGTTCCGGCCAGGTCCCATACCTCTGTCTTTCATGAATACAATACGTGTATATTCTTCCTTATTTTCTGACCGCAATACATTCAGTTCAAACACCGGCGCTTTTCCGGGATCGATCTCCAGGTTAAGCTCCATTGCATTGCCCTTGATATTCTTCAGCACAACTTCTTTATTGGCGGGAAGTGTCATTGGTTTCACTTCCTGGCGGGCATATCTTAATGATTCAATATCACCTGCCGGCTCCTGCAAAATTTCATCTTTACCTGCCAGTGTCAATCTTCTGGGAAGTGTCATTATCTGATTCCATTCGCCGGTAGGCTTTCCCGGGTTCATATTAAATATGATGATCACTCCTCCTTTTCCATCAGGCACTGCGGAAGGTGCATGTACTCCCGATGGACTAGCCGGTCCAAAATTGAATTTGCCTCCGTGCGTGACCACAAATTTGTTGCGCAGCGTATCATAATCTCCCAGCAGATATTGCCCACCGCTCATGTGGCTGAAGAAAGGCATGATATATCTATCTCCTATTGGCCAGAAGTAAGGACATGCATAATCATCTCCAATCAGCGTAAAGCGATCATTTTCTACAAACTCATGCATGTATTCCCAATTAGCCAGGTCTTTGGAGCGGAACAAATATCCTACAGGTATCTGCCGGCCTCCGGGTCCTTTCGGCGTTCTTCCTGCCGACAATGAATAATACACACCATTCGCCTTCCATATAGAAGGATCAAATACACTATAAGGAAGAGGGAAACCTGTTTTGCTGCGCAATGGAATAACAGCATTACCTGTTACCTTCTCCCAGTTCAACAACAACGGGTCGCTGGATGTTGCCACCATATTCCCTACTTCCGTGCCATGATACATGGCTATGGCACGGCCATCTTCCACATATACACTGCCGGAAAAAACAGCACGCTCAGGACTTGGATAGATTGCATAGGGCAGATCTTCCCAATGCACCAGGTCCTTGCTTATCGCATGCCCCCAATGCTGGCGTTTATCTTCAGGAGGATATGCCTGGTAAAACAAATGCCAGTTGCCTTGCCAATAACTCAGGCCATTGGGATCATTCATAGTGCTTTCCGGGCTTACAAAATGATAGAAAGGACGGTAAGGATCACTGGCCTGTTTTTTACGCGACGCGGCAAACCGCTTCATGAGCGGATTGTTTTTAAGTTCGGTTACCTGCTCAGTAAGTGTGTTCGGAAAACTGTATTTAGGCACCGGCGAAATATAAGGCGGCTGGTCTGCCTGTGCCTGTAAATTATTTCCATAAGAAAGAAGCATGAACAAGCCGGCCACGCTGAATATTTTTCCTGTCATTTGCTGATGACGTTTCATATTGGTTCTGTTTCGGGATTAATATTTTGGATTCTGTGTGTAAAGGCCATCCACCAGGTCTATCTGTGCCTGTGGTATAGGCAGGTATTCATCTCTGCCTTTAGTAAAAACAGCACTGCTTAAATGGTTCCGTCTTGTTTTTTCTACTGCCAGATAAGCGTTGAGCGTTTCTGCTGCTATGCCCCAACGCACCAGATCATAGAAACGGGGGCTTTCCATAGCAAATTCCAGTCTTCTTTCCCATTGAAGCGCTTTGCGCGCATTCTCTTTTGTCCAGGGAAGATTGACGCCATCGTACTGGGATATTTTGTAGCTGGAAAATCCCTGTCCTGCTTTAGGATGCCCGGCAGGATAAGTGGTCCAGGCTTCCGAAGCTTCCGCCCTTGCGCGGATCTGGTTAATTAAAGGACGGGCCAGTTCCTGTTGTCCCAGCTCAATAAGCGCTTCTGCTTTCATCAGCAACACATCATTATATTGTAAGATGTCCCAGTTCTGCGCAGTGCCAAAGAAAGCTCCTGCTTTCCTGATTGCATTGGTGCTCGGCAATTGAACTTCCTTCATTGTCAGGAAACTGCCGTACACTGCCGGAGATCTTGCCCAGGAGGGTTGTGCCACAAAACCTACATCATACTTAAAGGGATGGGATATGACACCTACAGTGTGATCAAGCCGGGGATCAACTGTATTGACCGGTGCCTCAAAATCAGCAGGGTTTTTCATTTCCGTATTGTTGAAAGTTTCAAACTTCGGAAGCCCTGTAACCATATCTGTTTTAAATGCATTGACAAGATTCTGACTCGCGGGGTGAAATGAACAGCAACCGTAAGCAGGCGCCATATTATAGTTGAGCCCATGCTCCAGATCTATTCTTCCAAAAGTGGTACCGTCATCAAAAGAATATTGCACAGCAAATATTGACTCACTGTTATTTTCATACCCATAGGTCCATTTCTTTCCAAAGTTATCTACCAGGGTGTATTTGCCGGAGCCGATAACTGCATCTGTTAAAGTCACTACTTCCTGGAGCCTTTCTGGAGTGATGTTGACAACGTTATGATTTTCGTCTTGCTTGTATGCCTGATACAACCGCACTTTAGCAAGGTATGCTGTCGCCGCCCATTTATTGGCTCTTCCTACCTGGGGTTGCGCAGGAGGAAGGTTGTCGATAGCAAATTGAAAATCTTCAGCGATCTTATCCCATAATTGATCGCTGGTAAATTGCCGGTTGGATATTTTCCTGATCTCTTCCTGGGTGGCTGTATGTTCAATCCATACAGGGTAATTGAACAATCTTTTTAAAACAAACATGAAATGGCCGCGGAGAAAACGCATTTCTGCCTGTCTTACTTTCTTTGCATTGGTGACACCTGATACAATGTAGTCTGCATCGGTAATATTATCCAACTGCCGCAGTGCCAGGTTGATCCGCGAAATATTATTGTAAACACCTATCCAGGTATTATTCTGAAATCCGCCCACTGCTGCCGTAACAAGATTATACTGCTCCAGGTCATTCAGTTGTCCCTGGTCAGAAACAGAAGAACCTCCCTTATACGCATCATCAGACCGGATGCTGCCCCACACATAATCACTTGTCCAGGAGGCATTCCAGTAGCCATTGCCCAGGCCTGCATAAGCAGCGATCACCAGGGCTTCGGTATTAGTGACATTATTCAACTGCTCGGCTGATGCCACACCAGGCACTTTTGCATCGAGGAAAGACTTCTTGCAGGAAGTGGTGGAGATTGCCATCAGGCATATAAGCAAAGCGGGAATTAAAGTATTACGTTTCATAATGAGTTAATTTAAAAATTAAAATCTGGCGTCTATTCCTATTGTAAACCGCACTGGCCTTGGGAAAACAGAACCGGGTGTTTCGGGATCAGTTCCGGTGAAGGCCTTATTCCCTGATTTTTTAAACAGTAGAATAGCATTATCCACTATTCCGAACACCCGCATGGAGGTAAGTCCTGCTTTAGAAATGACGTTGTTGGGTAATGCGTAATTCAACTGGATGGTTTGCACTTTAAAGTAATCGCCATGTACAAGGAAATAATCAGAAAGCCTTGTTTCGGAATTTGCATTTACCAGTGAAGCAGCCGGGATGGTCGAGTTTGTGTTCTGAGGTGTCCAGGCATCCAGCAATCTTGTTCCTTTATTGGAGCCGATATTAGTACCCAGGAAGTCGGTAAAGGTTTTAGATGCATCGTTAACGGTAATGTTTGAAACGCCGCGCATAAAAATAGCCAGCCCGAATCTTTTGTAGTTCAATTGCACATTGATGCCATAAGTAAACCCGGGAAGTTCAGTACCCAACCAGTCCTGGTCCAACGCATCAATCACGCCATCTCCGTTAAGATCCTTGTATCTTATCCTTCCTACTCCTTTTCCTGGCTGGACCGCTGCTTTGTTCACTTCATCCTGCGACTGGAATATTCCATCTGTCACATATCCAAAAAATGAAGTACGTGAATGACCCAGAATGGTTTTTTCCACGTTGCCAGCATACGATCTTACTACAGAAGAAGGGAGGTAGGTTATCTTATCGCTGAACCTGGATGCATTTGCATCTATTGAATAAGTAAAGTCGCCGGAACCGCCGCGATATCCCAGGTTGAGTTCAAACCCCTTGTTGGTCATCGTTGCACCATTCACTGTTTTTACGGCACCTTCTCCCAATGCACCAGGAGTGGGCGGCGTTACCAGTATGTCTTTGGTTTCACGGGTAAAGTAATCAAAGGAACCAGTAAGTCTTTGGTTCAGGAAACCGAAATCAACACCCAGGTTGATCTCGCTCGTTGCTTCCCATTTCAGATCAGGATTCGCAGTTCTTACCGCAACCCATCCGGAGGGAAGGTTGCCTGTATTGGCACCGCCAATATCATAAGCAGATCCGGTGGCCTGGTTACCATTCACTGTACCATAATTGGTCAGATACTGTTGAAAGCGGGAGTAGTCGCCAATTTCCTGGTTACCTACCTTACCGGCCGCCACACGGAGTTTCAGATTGGAAAGTGTGGGTGCCATCTTTTTCATAAACTCTTCCCTGCTCAGCACCCAGCCCACAGATGCTGCGGGAAAGAGACCGTACCTGTTGTTTTCACCAAACCGGGAAGAACCGTCGTAGCGGATAGTTCCAGATACCAGGTATTTATTGCTGAATGAATAATTTATTTTTCCAAAATAAGAGAGCAGTTGATTACCCGTGAAGAACCCTTTATTGGTTGCCACACCTGTACCTGCGCTCAACTGGAAGTACTCCCTGTCTTCAATTGCAAAACCGCGTTTGATGGTTTGAACGATCTGTGTGGAATTTTTGATCGCTTCCATACCTGCCAGGATATTGAATTGTGATTTTCCTACTGTATAAGAATAGTTCGCTGTATTGGACCACGTCCAGTTCAAACGGTGGCGCTGTGCCACTGAGTAACTATTGATAAGGCGTGTGATGAAGCCGTGGCGGAATGTGCGTTCGATGTTTTCATCATAGTTCTCTGTATAATCCAGGCCAAAATTTGTTCTCAGCATTAAGTTGCGTACAGGTGTTATCTCAACATAGATATTACCAAACGTCTGCAGGTCATTATTTACATCATCCCTGTCCAGGTCGGCCAGGAAAACAGGATTCATCCTATCAGTAAATCCAGCGCCAATAGGACCGGCAAAACTGCCATCCAATTTCCGCACTGGTAAAATGGGAAGGATAACCCTGGTTAAAGCCAGTGGCGTATTATTTCCCAATTGTCCGGCCCTGGCTGTTCCATCCGCATTCCAGTCTGCTGTAGCACCCTGGTCATTGCCCATAGGCCGTTCACGGGATTTCAGGATCTGGAAGTTTTCTCCCACTTTAACCTTATTATTGAAAAGGTTGAATGAATTATTGATCCGGGCACTGAACCGCCGGTAATCATTATTCAGTACAAGGCCTGTATTGGAATAATAACCAAGGCTGATCAAAGATGAGCTCCTGGGGCCACCGGATGCCAGCGTCACATTGGTCTGAGAGATGAGTGCTCTTCTGAACACTTCTTTCTGCCAGTCGGTATTGGCTGAAGGGATATTAGGATCGCCATTAATGAACTGAACAGGAATAACCTTATCCAATATCCTGACGCCATTATCCGTATGCTCTTCAAATGAGTACAATGCACTGTGTGCAGAAGTCGGCGAACCTCCGTTAACTGATGCCTGCCATAAGGTAGCGCCAAACTGTTCAGTGTTCATCATAGAAAGAGGCCGGTTGTAAGATGCAACGGAGATACTCGAGTTGACCGTTACGCTCACATTGTTCTTTCCCTGCCTTGTTGTTACAATGATAACGCCGTTGGACGCCCTGGAACCATAAATGGATGAAGCGGAAGCATCCTTTAACACCTGTACAGATTCAACTGTATTGGGATCCATGAACTGAAAAATATTAGGATCGGTTGTCGGCACTCCATCTATAACATAGAGCGGATTGGTATTACCCAACGTATTGACACCGCGGATCAATGTTGACCGGGCTGCACCGCTGGGCGATCCATCTGATGTTATATACAAGCCGGGGACCCTTCCCTGGATGTTTTGCAAAGTGCTCCCGGAAGAAAGATCTTTGGTAGAGGCCATATTAACCACTTCTATTGAGCCGGTCAGATCAGATTTCCGTTGAGTGGTGTAGCCAGTCACCACTACCGCATCTTCCTCTTTTACATTTGGCTCCATCACTACATCTATTACCTGGGCAGCACTCGTAACGTTTACAGTTACCGTTTGCATCCCGGTGTAGGAGAATGTCAGTATATCTCCAACAGACGCCTCAATGGAGAATTTCCCTGCATTATCCGTTAAAGTTATTTTCTGTTTAGACTGAACAGAAACACCAGCAAGCGGAGCTTTATCAGCTTTGCCTGTCACTGTCCCGTTTATCTTCTGCTGTGCATACAGAAAAGAAGCCAGCATAGAGAAGATTAGC
>DATAJQ010000103.1:0-1655 GCA_036262095.1 Chitinophagaceae bacterium
AGCACTAATACAAGCCAT
This sequence comes from Chitinophagaceae bacterium, assembly GCA_036262095.1. Lineage (GTDB taxonomy): Bacteria > Bacteroidota > Bacteroidia > Chitinophagales > Chitinophagaceae > Terrimonas_A. The sequence continues at coordinate 19 of DATAJQ010000103.1, forward strand.
AAGCAATATTTTACAGTACACTGCATCTGCCAGAACTACGGGAATGATCTAAATTAACCGGATTTTTGTACAAGTGCTAAACAAAGGCCAAAAAACATCAGATCTTGAGGTAGTTCATCAGATTATCATAGTTATTCCGCAGCTCATTAGCATATAATTCCTCTCCAAAATAATATTTTACATTGTACTCATATCGTTGAAAAGTGGCCACAATATCCGACACTTCGGGTTTATTGATCCGGATGGTCACCTGCATCATACCCGTTTCTGCATCATTGGAAGTGTTTAGTTGGGTAATTTGTGCATCATTTGTTTCCACCAGTTTGCTGATCTCATTGAAAGAATACTGGTTGCTTTCCATTTCCAGTACGATCAGTCCGCCCGGCTCTTTCAGGCTCATAAACTCTGATGCATTCTTTAGCAGGTCATTATAAGAAACAGCGCCCACCAGGTCATTTTCCTCATTTACAACAGGCACTACGCTCAGGCCGTTTTCGGCGGCGAGTTGAATGGCTTTTAAAAAATGTTCACTGCTTTTTACAGAAGAGTTGCCAAAGGATTGCTGCAGAAGGTCCAGTGTGGTATGGTCATTGTCAACCTGGAGTAGGTCATCTTCACTGATAATGCCTACATATTTTTCCCCATCCACGATCGGCAAATGTGTTACCTGGTTGTCATTCATCAGTTGAAGAGCCTGGTACACCTTGTCTTGCAGATGCAAATAGGGCAGATTCTGAGATCGTAATTCTCCGGTCAACATGGATAGCGGCTCCTTATTTTTTTACAAAGACCTCAATGATCAGCTAACTGTTGCAGGCTCATTGAGTTTTTTCAAAAATTTGTGAAGGATCACATTGAATTCGTCGGGGACCTCCATCATGGGCGCATGACCACACTTGTCGATAAAGTAGAGTTCACTGTTGGGGATCAGCTTATTAAACTCCCTTGCCACGAATGGTGGGGTGATCGTATCATTATTTCCCCAGATCAATAACGTAGGAAGTTTAATCTGATTGAGTTCCTCACCGAGGTTATTCCGGATAGCGCTTTTGGCAAGGGCAATGATCTTAATGACTTTCAAGCGGTTATTGGTGATGGCAAAAACTTCATCCACCAATTCCTTGGTTGCCATTTTTGGATCGTAAAATGTTAGCTCAGTCTTTTTCCGGATATATTCATAGTCCCCCCTTTTGGGATAAGAATCACCCATCCCATTCTCAAAAAGACCTGAACTTCCGGTAAGAATAATGGATTTGATACAATCCGGCTGGCTTTTCAGCACATACACCAGGCCTACATGCCCGCCCAGTGAATTGCCCAGCAGATGAACATTCTTATATCCTCTTGATTCGATAAACTTATGAACGAATTTAGCAAGCCCGCCTACAGACGTGTGGAGGATGTCCATATCCAGCAAGGGGAGGATGGGTACCACCACTTTGTTATACTGCTTGAAATAATCAATCAGCTTTTCAAAATTACTCATGGCACCAAACAATCCATGCAGCAATACCAGCGGCTCGCCCTCGCCTTCTTCAATAAACCTGAACTTATTATCCTGTTTTATCTCGTAACTCATTTCCGCTGTTCCGTTAATTTTTGCTAAAATAATCGTTTTGCAGCATATAACCAGCCCA
>DATAJQ010000104.1:0-6395 GCA_036262095.1 Chitinophagaceae bacterium
CCGGCAAACCGGTGTTAAATAGTATACGCGATCCGGCCCAAAGCTGGATCGTTTGTATTTTATATGGTATTTTTGATAACCTATGCTGGAAGGAAAAAAAATATTGCTTGGCATCACCGGCAGCATCGCTGCATACAAATCAGTGCACCTGGTAAGATTACTGGTTAAAGCCGGTGCTGAAGTAAAAGTGGTGATGACGCCTGCAGCAAAAGATTTCGTTACTCCACTGACCCTGTCCACCCTCAGCCGCAATCCCGTGCTTACGGACCTGTTTGACGGGCAAAGCTGGGCCAACCACGTAATGCTGGGCCGTTGGGCCGATATTATGCTGGTAGCGCCTTTAAGCTGCAATACGCTGGCTAAAATGGCCCACGGGCAATGCGATAATCTTTTACTGGCCACCTATCTTTCTGCTACCTGCCCTGTAGTGGTGGCACCGGCAATGGATGAAGATATGTGGCATCATCCCTCTACTGCAAAAAACCTCCAGTTGATACAGTCTTTTGGAAATACCGTTATCCCGGTAGAAAAAGGAGAACTGGCCAGCGGTTTATTTGGCGATGGGCGGATGGCAGAACCGGAACAACTGGTGCAATATATAACCGACCATTTTTTTTCAGCCAAACCGCTTGCAGGCCGTAAAGCCCTGGTAACTGCCGGCCCCACATACGAAGCAATTGACCCGGTTCGTTTTATAGGCAATCATTCTTCCGGTAAAATGGGTATTGCGATAGCAAAAGAATTATACAGGCAGGGAGCTGAGGTGACACTGGTAGCAGGCCCCCTGCACACGGCTTTTTCAGCCAATGGCATTAAGCTGGTGAATGTGACGTCTGCTGCAGAAATGTATGCAGCTTGTGAAGAAGTATTCAACACGGCCGACCTGACCATTATGTCGGCGGCTGTAGCCGATTATACGCCTGTAACAAAAGCTCCGGAGAAGATCAAGAAAAAGGAAGATACGTTCCAGTTGGAACTGACTAAAACAAAAGACATTCTGAAAAGCCTTGGCAGCCGGAAAAAGAAAGGCCAGGTGCTGGTAGGTTTTGCATTGGAGACCACCGATGAAAGGAATTATGCACTGGGAAAGCTTGAAGCGAAAAATGCAGATATGATCGTGCTGAACTCTCTTAATGATGCAGGCGCCGGTTTCGGATATGATACCAATAAGATCACGATCTTCCAGCGGAATGGAAAAGAGATCCGTTTCGATACCAAATCAAAAGAAGCTGTGGCGAAGGATATTGTTGATACCATAATCACTTCTTACTATGCTTAAAAAAACAGCGCTTTTTGTGGCGATGGTGTTCCTGCTGCAAACTGTCCGTTCCCAGGAATTACAGGCAAAGATTACGGTACTGACCAGTAAGATCAGTACTAATGTAGACAAGAAGATCTTCCAGACCCTGCAAACAGCCCTGGTCAATTTTGTAAACAACCGCAAATGGACCAAGGATGCGTTTCAGAGCAATGAAAAGATACAATGCAATTTCCTGCTCAATGTGGAGCAGGAATTAGGCAATAATATGTACAAAGGCTCGCTTACAGTACAGGCGGCCAGGCCCATCTTCAACAGTTCGTATGATTCCCCGCTGATCAATTTTATTGATGATAATGTAGTGTTCCGTTACCAGGAGTTTCAGCCGGTTGAGTTCAATGAGAACAGGGTGCAGGGCAATGATCCTACAGTGGCGAACCTGCCGGCAATAATGGCTTATTATATCAATATCATCCTGGGGCTGGATTATGGCTCTTTTGCTTTGCGTGGAGGAGATACCTATTTTCAAAAAGCCTGGAATATTGTAAACAATGCGCCAGAGAACCGGGACATTACCGGATGGCGCTCTTACGAAAGCCAGCGCAACAGGTACTGGCTGGCTGAAAACCTGAACAATAACCGGTATGCATTGATACACGATGCGCTTTATTCCTATTACCGTTCAGGCATGGATCTTTTCTATGAAAATGAAGATGAAGCAAGGAATGGAATATTGAACAGCCTCAATTTTCTTAATACCCTGAATAAAGAGAATCCCAATTCAATGATATTGCAATTCTTTTTGCAGGGCAAAAGTTCGGAACTGATAAAAGTATTCAGCCGGGCAGACAAGGATAAAAAGACAAGAGCTGCTGATATTCTTGCAAAGATCGATATTACGAATGGCAATGCTTACAAAGAGCTGCGATGAAAAAACTGAGTTTTCCCTTACTGCTGTTGCTTACAGGCATAATGGCCTGCAGTGATAAAAATAAATTACCCAAAGACGTTTTGCCTCAGCCTAAAATGCAGGCAGTAATGTGGGATATGATCCGTGCAGGAGATTTCCTGAACAATTATGTGTTTTACCGGGATACTTCGGTCGACAAAATAGCGGAAACCCAGAAATGGAATGAGAAGATATTCCAGATCCATAAAATCACGCGTGAGCAATTTGATAAAAGCTATGCATATTATCGTCAGCACCCGCAATTAATGAAAGCGGTGATGGACTCTATCAGCAAAACAAAAGTTGAAGATGTTGTGACCCAGCCCACTCCCGAGCCTGTTGTATCCTCTGTGGACACAGCAGCAGGGAAAAGAAAACTGGATTCACTGAAACGGGTACGAAGAATAGGCAAGCTTAACCCCCGTCTGAACAATAAGCTTGCTGAACCGAAGTGAAACTGAAAGTAAGTAGTAATTTGTGCTGCGAATAAACTTAATCCTCTAACGATTACCGATGAATAAACTGGTTCATACAGCAGAAGAAGCCCTGAAAGATATTGTTGATGGAAGTGTGGTGATGCTGGGTGGCTTCGGCCTTTGCGGCATTCCCGAAAATTGTATCGCGGCATTGGTGAAAAAAGGCGTTACCGGCCTTACCTGCATTTCCAATAATGCGGGCGTCGATGATTTTGGAATAGGGCTGTTATTGAAACGGAAGCAGGTGAAAAAGATGATCGCTTCTTATGTGGGAGAGAATGCCGAATTTGAACGCCAGTTGCTGAGCGGCGAACTGGAAGTGGAACTTATCCCTCAGGGGACATTGGCCACCCGCTGCATGGCTGCGGGCTATGGTATGCCGGCGATCTTTACTCCGGCCGGCGTAGGCACGGAAGTAGCAGAGGGGAAGGAGGTAAGAAACTTCAAAGGCAAGGACTATCTGCTGGAATACGCATTTGACGCAGATTTCGCCCTCGTAAAGGCCTGGAAAGGTGATACCCAGGGAAATCTTATCTACAAGGAAACTGCCCGTAATTTCAATCCTATGATGGCCATGGCGGGGAAGATAACTATTGCGGAGGTGGAAGAACTGGTGCCGGCAGGTGAACTAGATCCGAATAACATACATACCCCGGGCATTTATGTACATCGCATATTCCAGGGAACGGGATATGAAAAACGGATAGAGCAAAGGACCGTGCGGAAAAGAAAAGCGGCGCAGGAATAAATCAATACCAAACGATCAACGCAAAAAGATGGCATTAACAAAAGAACAGATAGCAGCGCGCATAGCGCAGGAACTGCAGGACGGTTATTATGTGAACCTTGGTATTGGCATTCCTACATTGGTGGCCAATTTTATCCCTGAAGGAATAAATGTGGTGCTTCAAAGTGAGAACGGTTTATTAGGCATGGGGCCTTTTCCCTGGGAAGGCGAAGAGGATCCTGACCTGATCAATGCAGGCAAGCAAACGATCACGACCGTGCCAGGTTCTGCTTTTTTTGACTCTGCCACGAGCTTTGGGATGATCAGGGCGGGTAAAGTGGACCTGACCGTGCTGGGAGCAATGGAAGTGAGTGAGAAGGGGGATATTGCCAACTGGAAGATACCCGGTAAGATGGTGAAAGGAATGGGTGGAGCGATGGACCTGGTGGCGAGCGCAAGAAATATCATTGTGGCCATGATGCATACAAACCCGAAAGGGGAATCGAAAGTATTGCCGGAATGTACTTTACCGCTTACCGGCGTGAAGTGCGTGAAGAAGATCGTATCAGACCTGGCAGTACTTGAGGTAACAGCGGAAGGGTTCCTGCTGTTGGAACGGGCGCCTGGTGTGAGTGTGGAAGAGATAAAGCAGAAGACTGCAGGCCGCCTGGTAATAAAAGGGGAAGTGCCGGAAATGCAGTTTGCCTGATCTAATCGATCAGGTTATTTTTTACTGCAAAGAAAACAAGCCCAGCAGTGTTCTTACTGCCAAATCTTTCCATCAACCGGTCTTTAATAGCTTCAACAGTACGGGGGCTGATCTCCATTTTTTGCGCGATCTCCTGGGCAGTGAATTCCATGCAGATAAAACGGAGCACATCCCGCTCCTTATCACTAAGCGTGATCTCATTATTGAGAGAAGGAACCACTTTCTGTCGTGAATGTGATTTCTTGAGCAGGATGCGGTTCACAAAATTATTCAGGTAATATCCTTTTTCGAACACTTCCATGATAGCGCGGCGGATCTCCTGCGGTTCAGCATTTTTCAGCATATAGCCATTGGCGCCGTTTTCCATGAGATGATAAACGAAACGTTCATCTTCGTACATGCTTAACACCAGCACTTTGATGCCGGGATATTGTTTGCTGATGATCTTAGTAGTTTCGATCCCATCTTTGCCGGGCATGCGAAGATCCATCAGCACTACATCCGGTTCAGATTGAGCTATGCCGTTGAGTAATTCATCGCCGTTCTCAGCTTCCTGTACAAACTTGATATTGGTGAATGGCCTCAGGGAAAGGATCACCCCTTTTCGGAAGATTTTATGATCGTCTGCAATAGCTACCTTGATGATTCCCATAAGTATCAGATAAAGGATAAAATTAGCAAATAAACAGCACTTATTGATAGTGTTCGTCCTTAGGCAGTTCTATGGTAACCTTATAATAAGTTTGCGAAATATCTTTCTCAAAGTAGATGCTGCCCTGCACAACGCGCAGGCGGCTGCTGATATTCTTCAGGCCCAGCCCGATATTACTTTTATTTAGTTTATCAAAATCAGTTTGTATAATACCGCGGCCATCGTGGTGGATGCGAAGATAGAATTTATCACCATGTACATTCTGAGTGAGATGGATAAAGCTGGAACTACTGTGTTTGAGAATATTATTGACAAGCTCCTGCACGATCCTGAATACGATCAGTTCTTTCTCCGGTTTCAGCCGGTCTTTATAATCATGAAAGCGGCTGCTGGCATTCATGCTGCCTGAGCCGCTGATCTTCTGGAACAGGTCATTGACGGCTGATTCAAGGCCAAAATTCTTAAGGGTGGGGGGCATCAGGCTGTGGCTGATATTCCGCACAAGTTGGATGGTGTCATCGATGATCTGCCTGGCCTGAAAGATGGATTGAAGCTGGGTAGCTTTATCCTGGTTAACGAGGTTCTCGTTGAGGTAGAGGCGGGCTGTGGCCAGGAGCGGGCCTGCGTCATCGTGAAGGTCGGCTGCCAGCCGTTGGCGTTCTTCTTCCTGTAGTTTGATGGAGGCGTTGAGGAGGATCTTCTGTTGTTCTTCTTCCATTTTCTGAAGGGTGCGCTGGTAGCGGGATACTTTGCGCTGGTGGAAAATGATAAAAAGCACAAGACCAACGGTTAGTACCAGCATCCCCATTGTGCCAATAAAGAGCACAGAGGATACTCCTGAGGTCGGGTTGGTGGCTTGCAAGAAGAACATAAAATGAAAATAGGGAATTAATTCACATCAATATCCAGATATGGCATTTGAATCTGTGGGATTAATTCTTTTTTTTTGACGGCTGAAATTTTAAATAGGGCAACTAAAAACAAAATATTCTTCACCAACTCAGCTATATAGGTGTAATGATAATAGTTGTCAAATTCAGCCAGAGACATTTCCGTTACAAGGATATTGAAAAAGAATGATCCGCCTAAATAAAGTAATAGCCCAATTGATATCCAGAAAAGGTAGTTCTTGAAAATACTTTCTGAATCATCCGTTTTGGATTGTTCGTATAAGAAGGAAAAGATGTAGATAAATATTAATATAGTCTCAATTCCAACGGGAATAGTGTCAAGAACCAAATGTGAGTCAATTTTGGCAGGGTTTATAATGAAAAGGCTCACCAGATAGGCAATAAAAGCTACTGAAAGCCCTATTAAGAGCTTACGCCTTTTTTTGCTGGCTGAAAGAAAGAATATTGTGGTGAAAATAAGGTATTCAAATGGGGTAAATAAGTTCTGTAATATTAAAAGCGCATTATAGGACTTTGCCTCTAGTAGATAATCAAATACACAAAGGTAAAAACACACTACTGTGCCGTAAATACAGAGGATGGTCGGAAGTCCTTTTTTTTCCCTTGAAAAGAAATAAAAAATAGGGAAAGACAAGTAGGAAAAGGCGTTTATATAGTAAAAAAGTTTCTCTATTGTTTGGATTTTGCCCAAAAATAGAAAAACTTTTAAACGA
>DATAJQ010000105.1:0-2094 GCA_036262095.1 Chitinophagaceae bacterium
TAAAGGAGCCCCGGAGCAATAATATTTCTTTGTGGCCTTTGTCGTCTTTGTGGGAAAACCTGATCAGATAAGTATCTTAAACTTTTAATCGTAAATTTGCCGGAATCGAATAGTATGAGTGAGACTGTAACAGGGCCTGTACTAACGGCCAAAGACTTCGCAACAGACCAGGAAGTGCGCTGGTGCCCCGGCTGCGGTGATTATTCCATCCTTGCACAGGTGCAGAAAGTGATGCCCACCCTCGGCATTCCAAGGGAAAATATTGTGATCATATCGGGTATCGGCTGCAGCAGCCGTTTCCCTTATTATATGAATACCTATGGCATGCATTCCATCCATGGACGTGCAACAGCCATTGCTTCAGGGTTGAAGGCCAGCCGACCCGAACTCAGCGTTTGGATCGTGAGTGGCGACGGAGACAGTCTCAGCATTGGTGGCAATCATACAATCCACCTGCTGCGTCGCAACTTTGATGTAAACCTGCTGGTGTTCAACAACCAGATATACGGATTAACGAAAGGTCAGTATTCACCTACTTCTGAAGAGAATAAAGTGACCAAATCAACACCATTCGGAAGTATTGATCATCCCTTTAATCCACTGGCACTTGCCATGGGAGCCGATGCAAGTTTCGTGGCCCGAACCATGGACCGTGATCCCAAACACCTGCAAGCCATGCTGCTGAGAGCAAATCAACATAAAGGAGCATCTTTTCTTGAGATATACCAGAATTGCAACATCTTTAATGATGGCGCTTTTGAGATATTTACAGAGAAAGGCAGCAAGGCACAGGAAACTTTATTCCTTGAACAAGGCAAGCCATTATTGTTTGGCCCCGGAAATGATAAAGGGATCCGCCTGGATGGGTTTACACCGAAATTGGTAAATCTGGCCGATGGCTACAGTGCCGATGATTGCTGGATCCACGATGAACAGGATATTTACAAAGCCCAGATACTAACCCGCATTTTTGATGACCCCAAAAAAGAGGGACATCTTCCGAGGCCATTTGGTGTGTTCTATGAAACAGACAGGCCTTGCTATGAAGATATAATGGCCTTGCAGATCGAAGATGCGAAAGTGAGAAAGTCGGCAGACCTGGATGCATTGCTCCGTGGTAAAGAAGTGTGGACGATAGCTTCTTAAGAAACCTGGCTCATTTCCTTTTCCGCAGCTGCGAATATCTTTTTCTTCTTATTCTCATACCACCACCTGGGTGCAGTCCTTTTCATGAGTGTATCAATGCTGCGCATGCCCAGCAGGTTCCAGGCGCCTTTGAGCTTACCGGCAATAGAAGGTTGCATGGCTCGAAGGCTCATGGCAAAACCGCTATCAAGGTATTCCATGTGATGCCAGTAACCGGATGGCATGAATAGAGTGTCGCCATGCTCGAGGGTGAAATCATAACCCTGCGCCAGTTTCAATGCCGGAAAGGAATTGTAATCAGGAGTGCCGTTACCTTCATAATAATGAGAAAAATCAGCCAGGCTTAATACTTCAAAAGGTTTGCGGTAGAGTTTGTATTGTTCATCATGCGGAAACATGAGTACTCTTTTTCGCCCTACAAATTGTGTATGTAAAATATGTGAAAGGTCGATATCGAAATGCATGTGTGTGATGCTCGTAGCACCGCCGGTAAACAGCATCGGGTATTTTTTTACAAAGCCTTTCATTAAATGTTGAGGCCAGGTAAAATCTTCAATCAGTTGTGGCGCATGATCGAAGATATTGAAGAGGAATATCCGCCATCCTGCCGGGCCTTCGCTGATCATATCAATATATTCACCAAAGGTTTTATAGTCATCGGCTTTATTGATAGGCGTATAAGCATCACTTTTTACGTTGTTATATAGTGGAACTTTTTTGTCTCCTACCAATTGTTTAAAATAATCCCAGTTCCATTTTGTATAAGCTGGCCAGTCATGAGAAAGTTTTTTTATGACCACAGGGATAGCGGGTTCATAAAACTCTTTTTTGAAGACTTCTGGTTCAATCGTATCCAGGGTAATAACCGATTTTAGCTGCATACACGTAGTTTGTCTCCGAATTCAAGTAGCAAAATAAAAATTGTCTGCCAATTAGCAATCAACCCCT
>DATAJQ010000106.1:0-9142 GCA_036262095.1 Chitinophagaceae bacterium
TAAAACGGTAGTGGATTATACAGAACCTGAAGTATTGCAACGGAGCAAAGGCCAGGAAGAGCGCCGCATTTCCAGTGGCACTTTTGCCCTGCAGGCTCATGACCCCAACAGCATTATTTATTACAGGAACATTAAAGTAAGGCCACTTCCCTGATCAACTGTTTTGGAGGTTCAGCGTTTTCATTTTCTCTTTGATCCCCTCCAGGCTGTCGAAGTGCAGGCAATTGATGCCGATGGTGGAGGCCACCTGGGTGAACATCTGGCGGTCGTCGACCATTACCGTCTGTTGCGGCGCCACCTTGCCGATATCACAGGCAATGCGAAATATATCAATATCCGGTTTACGGAATTTAACATAGCAGGAAGATGCGTATGCATCAAACAGTTCGTATAAGCGGAATTGATTGATGCGGTAGTCGTTCAACTCACGGCCTTCATTATTTACAGCAATCACTTTCAGCCCATGCCGTTGTTTTAATTTCTTAAAAAATTCAATGGAATCCGTATAGGGCTGCGTTTGTCCATACATGAATGTTTTAAAATCTTCCACAGTAAAATCGCGCTTTTCATAAAACACGATCCGTTCCAGGTATTCATCCAGGGAGATCTTACCTATCTCGTATGTATCGAAAGTAAGGTGATGGCGTTCGTTCAGTTCCACCACGTCCAGTTTGAAATGCTCTGCGGCAAGTTTGCGGGAACTCCTGCCCCATCCATTTGTCAATAATACTCCGCCGATATCAAGGAACAATGTGGTGATGGTACCTGCTTGCATAAACTCCGGGACAAATTTGGTAAAGGAGTAAAAGTAATTATTTCAACCGATAAGTTTCGCCGGTAAGCCCTGGAGCCTGCGTAAGCTTTTATCTATCAACAAACTGTCGCCCCAACCCGGCTCCCGGCATAATCTGCCGGACCCACTCTAAAATCTCCCCTTCATCCCCTATCTTTGCCGTCCTTCGAAGAATTCCAAACCTTCGGGACTAAACTTAAAGAAAGAATAAGAAGCTACGCTTATGGACAAATTGATCTATCTCGTTCCCGTGATGGGCATTATCGGTCTGCTCTACACGATTGCTAAATTCAACTGGGTATCGAAACAGGATGCCGGCAGCGACCGGATGAAAGAGATCAGTAACTACATCGCCGAAGGCGCCATGGCATTCCTTAAAGCTGAATGGAGGATCCTTGGCTATTTTGTAGTGATCGTTGCTATTTTACTGGCCCTGATGGCAGGTGCCAATCCCCACTCTCATTGGTCTATTGCTATTGCCTTTGTGATCGGTGCCGTGTTAAGCGCACTGGCCGGTTTTATTGGCATGAAAGCCGCTACCAAAGCCAATGTACGTACTGCACAAGCTGCCCGTACCAGCCTCAGCAAAGCCCTGAATGTATCATTCACCGGCGGTGCTGTAATGGGTGTGGGTGTAGCAGGACTGGCCGTGCTTGGTCTCGGTGGCTTATATATTGTATTAAAACAAATTTTCGCCCCCGGTGCTGATGTGAACTCTGAAGAAATGCTTCAGACCATTGAAGTGCTGACAGGTTTTTCACTCGGTGCTGAATCCATCGCCCTTTTTGCCCGTGTAGGCGGTGGTATCTACACCAAAGCTGCCGACGTAGGTGCTGACCTCGTAGGTAAAGTGGAAGCAGGCATTCCTGAAGATGATCCCCGCAACCCTGCGACCATTGCAGATAACGTGGGCGACAACGTAGGTGATGTGGCAGGTATGGGAGCCGATCTTTTCGGATCTTATGTGGCTACTGTGCTGGCAACGATCGTGCTCGGACAACAGACCGTTGTAATGGACACAGATCTTCTCAGCGGTTTTTCACCGGTTGTATTGCCAATGCTGATCGCTGGCGTAGGTATACTTTTCTCCATTGTTGCCACCCTGTTTGTACGCATCAGTGACAGTGCAGGTATCAATACCAATACTGTACAAAAAGCATTGAACATGGGCAACTGGGGTTCTATCGTTCTTACTGCTATTGTAGCATTTGTTCTTGTATACTGGCTGCTGCCTCAAAACATGGAGCTTCGCGGCGTATTGTTTACCAAATGGGGAGTAATGGGCGCTATCGGTGTAGGTCTTCTTGTAGGCGCATTGATGAGCATTATTACCGAGCATTACACAGCCATGGGCAAACGTCCTGTAATGAGCATCATCCGTCAATCTTCCACCGGCCATGCTACCAACGTAATCGGCGGTCTGGCTATCGGTATGGAATCGACCTTCCTTCCGATCCTCGTACTGGCAGGCGGTATCTGGGGTTCTTATGAATGTGCAGGTCTATATGGTGTATCCATTGCTGCAGCAGGTATGATGGCCACTACGGCTATGCAACTGGCGATCGATGCATTCGGACCTATTGCAGATAATGCAGGCGGTATTGCAGAAATGAGCGAATTGCCAAAAGAAGTGCGTGAGAAAACTGACGTACTGGACGCTGTAGGCAACACTACCGCTGCTACCGGTAAAGGTTTTGCCATCGCTTCTGCAGCATTAACGGCGCTGGCTTTGTTTGCCGCTTTCGTAGGCGTGGCGGGCATCAGCGGTATTGATATTTATAAAGCGAATGTACTGGCCTCTCTGTTTGTAGGCGCAATGATACCTTTCATCTTCTCTTCTCTTGCTATCCGCGCAGTTGGTGAAGCAGCCATGGCAATGGTGGAAGAAGTACGCCGTCAGTTCAAAACCATTCCTGGTATTATGGAAGGTACAGGCAAACCAGAATATGATAAATGCGTGGCGATCTCCACACAGGCTTCTATCAAGAAAATGATGTTGCCCGGTGCAATTGCCATCATCTCTCCCCTGATCATCGGCTTCACTCCTGGCCTCGGTGCAGAAGCACTGGGAGGTTTCCTGGCCGGTGCCACTGTTTCCGGCGTACTGATGGGCATGTTCCAGAACAATGCCGGCGGAGCCTGGGACAATGCCAAAAAATCATTTGAAAAAGGCGTAGAGATCAATGGCGAGACTTATTACAAAAAATCAGATCCGCACAAAGCATCCGTGACCGGCGATACTGTAGGTGATCCATTTAAAGATACTTCAGGCCCATCTATGAACATCCTGATCAAACTGATGTCCATCGTATCCCTGGTTATTGCTCCTACCCTGGCGCAGATCAAGGACAAAGCCCCCGCAGAAGTAAAAAATCAAAAGCCTGCCGCTACCCAACCGGTCGCTGAAACCGTAGCCAAGCAAGCTGCTAATACTGCTCAATACAAATAAAGATATTCGAAGAGCTTAATCAGAACCATTAATTGTAAGTCCTGCTGTGTCTACAGCGGGACTTATTTTTTAGTCGATAGTCTGAGCTCTATGAAAACACAAGCATACTCTACGGTATCGTAGTAAATCAGCCAAACGATGCAAAATCCGGACTATCGACTGCCGACTAAAGACTATCGACTAGACTGTAACCTTCCTCGCCAATCAGCGTCTCAGAGATAACTACCTCATTGTTAACCATTGTTAAAAAACCTTAAATTAATAATTCCTATGTTCTTTATACGAAAAAGGTCGTATATTCGGGCCGTAAAACCTCAAACCATGTCAGCAACAAGAACAATAAAGCCTACCGAAAGCGAACTGGAAATATTGCAAATTCTGTGGACGAAGGGTCTGGCGACTGTGAGGGAAGTGCATGAGGAACTGGCTTCTTCCAAAGAAGTAGGGTACACCACTACGCTGAAATTAATGCAGATCATGCATGAAAAAGGCCTGGTAAAAAGAGATGATTCCATGCGCACGCATGTGTATCAGGCTGCCGTTAATAAAGAAAAGACCCAAAAACACCTTCTGGGGAAAATGATCGACAGCCTGTTTGGCGGATCCCCCACTCAACTGGTGATTCAGGCTTTAGGCGAACATAAAGCCAGCCCTGAAGAACTGGAAAAAATTCAACGTTTATTGAACGACCTTAAAAAACAATAAAAATGAACGCTATAAGCCAATCAGATTTTCTGCAGGCTTTAGGGTGGGCTGTGTTAAACAGCTTGTGGCAGATGGCGTTGTTGTGGGTGGTTTACCAATTACTAACTGCAGTTCTACGTTTACAAAAATCTTCTCAGCGGGCGGCCCTTGCTTCCTCGCTGCTGTTTGCCGGGTTTACCTGGTTCATATTTACTTTCCTAGTGGTGCTGGAGAAAACTCCCCAGGCCGCAGGTCTGATCACGCTGGTGAATATCGCCAGCAATAATGAATCGCTCAACCAGTGGTTTGCAATAAGCCTGCCATGGGCTTCCTTGTTATACCTGGTTTTACTGGTATTGCCGGTCCTGAATTTTATCCGCAACTACCGTTATGTGCAACAGATCCGCCGGCACGGCCTCACCAAGGCCAGCGTTGAATGGAGAATGTTTGTTCAGAAAGTAGCAGGCCTCATGGGCATCAATAAACCCGTTCAGATATGGATGTCTGATATGGTAAGTTCTCCTGTAACGATCGGCTATATGAAACCGGTCATCCTGCTGCCCCTTGCAGCAGTGAACCAACTCACCACCCACCAGGTGGAAGCCGTATTGCTGCATGAGCTTTCCCATATAAGGCGGATGGATTATCTCACCAACCTGATCACCCGCATCATTCAAACAATACTTTACTTCAACCCGTTTGTAAAAGCATTTGCCCAGATCATTGAAAGGGAAAGGGAAAAAAGCTGCGATGAAATAGTGATCCAGTTCCAGTATGAGCCTTATGGATACGCTTCCGCTTTGCTGGCTCTTGAAAAAGCAGCGCATACTGCCCCAAGGCCTTTAGCTGTAGCAGCAGCCGGTGGAAAAAAGAATGAATTACTCAGCCGTATAGAATCCATTTTAGGAATACAACAAAAACCGGTCTTCTCTTTTCATAAGCTGGCCGGCGTATTATCCGCGCTGCTTTGCTTTATTGCCCTGAACGCTTTGGTGATCCTTAGCAAACCAGGCAAGAACAATGCCTCTGCAGGATTCTTCCTTTCACAATTATCTTCCCCCTTAAGTTTTATACCGGAAGACAATACAACTGTGGCAATACCTGCAGTTGAGGAAAGACCCCGGCAGATCATTGCCCAGGCTCCTGCAGAAGTAATGACCCCGGAGGAATCAGTTGCACCTCTTGCACCAGTTCCCCCTACTTCACCACAAGCAAATAACCCAACAATCCTGACAGAAGATCATCAGGTGGTTGACGGAAAGTTTATCAGAACTGTGGTAGACAATGCAACGAATCACTTCATCCAGATAAGTAATCTTCAGGACATCGTTCCTGAACTGACCCCTCAACAGGAAAATCAGGTGAAAGAGGCCCTGAACGCCTCTAAAAAAGTGCTGGAAGAAACCCAATGGAAAGCGGTAGAGAAAAGCATTGCCGATGCGATGACCATGGCTGAAAAAGAAAGCGTAAAAGCAGCGTATGAAAGAGCCGCTGAAAAAGCTGACTGGGACCAGATGGCTAATAAATTAAGAGCGTCTTATAACCAGATCAACTGGGAAGGGCTCAATGCAGAACTGACCCACGCCATGAACAATATCAAGCTTGATAGCCTGCGCCAGGTTTACAGCGATGCTATGGTAAAACTGAGCAGTCTCCAAAAAGAGCTGACTGTAAAAGGGCTGAAAGGAGTTCCAGACAGCGATATCACACTTGACCGTCTCCAAAAGAAAATAGCAGAATTGCAAAAAGCAAGAACAAAAGTGCAGGCGATGAGAAACAGGAAAGTGATCGATCTCTAAGTTAGAACAGAAGATATAGGAAGGAGCAGGCTTGAACGCCTGCTCTTTTTGTTTAGGAAGATGGCATCCGTAGCTCCTTCCACCTGCTTCTTCATTCTTCTTTATGAAAAGCCGGTAAAATACAATATCGGCAATCAGAAAGTATTTACAGAGTAGCTTTAGTGGCTATTACAGTGAGCAGCGGAGCGAAGGTTGCCAGGCCTTTACTCCCCGGCAAACCCAAAACACTACAGCCGGCTTACTGTTTCAAAGAACCGTTGCCACAGGCTCCGGGGCACAATCCGTCACAAACAACTCTTCCTCCTTTCTGCCTTCGAAATATAAATGACATGCTTTTTATGCAGACGGGAAAGCCCTCGATTTTGTAACCGCATGGCTTCCCCAATCCATCGTGATCCCCTGGCCGATTGCTCCAGCGGGATAATATTCTGATTGACGGACCATTGTTTCATTCAGGACAGGATCGGCAGGGTCTGTCTCGAATTCTCCTGGAAGAGAGTCTTCCGGCCGCCGATTTAAATCAGGGAGATGGTTTTCCATAACGACAGGGTGAACGACCGAATGAAGATCAATCGTTTTACCAGCTGGGGCTTTTCTGGCTGGCAGCTTTTTCCTTCGGACAGGGTACGGGGAAATTGGTCTCACAGGAAGATGCCGGGCTGGAGAAGGAGTATTGTAACCGCATCATAGCGGCGCTCTTGAGGAGCTACCCTAAGTTACCCCTTGCTTCCTTTTTACCGACTTCCCCATTGGCTGGAACATGCATAAGTGATCGGAGAATTTTGCCGACAGATTCTGATCAGGTGCTCACTGCTTAGCTAACGGATCGCCGTTTCCTGATCTCATCCCAGGCAGTTATCGGTTACTGAAAAACGGCCTTTAGGAACCAGTGATAAGGTTGAAGGCAAAGTAAATAAATCGCGACCCTCTCGGGAAACCAACTTGTATCGACTACTAGGTTTTTTGAGTGAAGTTATTTCGGTATTCAATTCTACGACACTTTGACACAGGTGCCAGGGTCTTCTATTTTCATTTCAATCTGGCTGGTCTGAGATATCCCAAGCTCTGCGGTTCCCAAAGCCCCCTTTTCAGGTTTAGTATTCTTTGTGAGATACACATCTTAATCTTCTTCATTTTCATGTTATTTCTATAAATAAGTAAAAGTTTTACGTCCTTAAGTTTTATTATAGATTAAAAATAAAATATACTCAAGAAATAATCTTATTAAAAAATTGAAATAAACTATTTAATAAATTTAAAATCAGACAAATAATAAAATTATTTGATTAAGAATTCTATTCTCAAAAAAGAGACGACTTTTCATCATTCTAATTATACTTTAATCAAAATTTAAATTTTAAATAATTACCATAATTAATTAATAATAAATATTTTATACTAAAAAAATGTTGATTTTTATTTTAGTCCTTAAATTGTTCATTCTTAATTTCCGAATATCTACATAAGTTAGCTTAAAGTTTAAATTTAAATAAGTCTTATAAAATTAAAAATACTTCGCCCGTTAAGTCTCAATAAAAATTTTAGATAATCAGGGTAATGTTTGCCAATGCTCTCCTACTCTACCCAAGGGCTAGCCTCGTCTTACCTGGCAAAATCCATATAACTTGAAAAATGGCCTGCGGATAAAATGCATCAGTAGAAGCCCCATCGCCAGATTGGCAGGTAGTTGATCGGATATTTCTTTATGCAAAAACATCAGTTCATTGAGGTTAACCAATAGATTTAACAGCCTCGTGTCCGGGAGATGTTTCCTGAGATCGTATTTTGCAGC
Source organism: Chitinophagaceae bacterium (assembly GCA_036262095.1). Classification (GTDB taxonomy): domain Bacteria; phylum Bacteroidota; class Bacteroidia; order Chitinophagales; family Chitinophagaceae; genus Terrimonas_A. The sequence goes on from DATAJQ010000106.1 coordinate 7,518, forward strand.
TATGTCAAAATACCTTGCCGCAGCCCTGGCTGCCATCATTTTCCTGGCCTCCTGCCGCTCGTTGAAAGACCCCGTTTTTAATGGAATAGAGAATGTATCTGTAGGAGAAATAGGCCTTGATAATTCCCTGCTGACCCTCAACCTGAAATATTTCAACCCGAATTCATCCGGCGGCAAACTGAAAAATGCCAGCGGAAATGCCTGGATGGATGACACCTATCTCGGCCATTTTACGGTCGATTCCATGGTCCATATTCCGGCCAAAGACTCCTTTCTTATACCGGTTAAGCTGGCGGTTGATATGAAAAAACTGCTGAAGAACTCCTTTGCAGCGCTATTCAAAAAGGAAGTGATGATCCGGATCGAGGGGGAAGCAAAAGCTGGTAAGGGTGGATTTTATAGAAAATTCCCGGTGAAGTATGAAGGCAAGCAGGATATCGCAGAGCTCTTTCAATAAGCAAAAAAGAAAACCACCTGCAGTAAAACAGGTGGTTCAAATATATTTTCCTGCCGCTCCCGGCGGCTTTTTCGTCAGTTACCCGAAGGCTCTTTGGGCTTGGGATGCCCTCCTCCGTCTTCAAATTTCTTACAGGTTTTGGGCAAACGCTTATATGCTTCTTCGTTGGCCGGCACATCGTCTGCATCAAAACCGGCATTGGCGATCGCCGTTTTGATCTCTTCAATATTGATCCGGTCGGTCACATATTTCACCGTTGTTTCTCCTTTCCGGGTATTGATCGCCACCGATTGAATGCCGTCATACCTGTCCAGGTAAGTGGTCACCCGCTTTTTACAATCTTCGCAAAGGATATTCGGGGTCTTGATCTTTGCCGTTTGAACGGGCTTTACCTGGGCAAAAGAGGCAAGGATAAAAACAGTCATGGCCAGACTGGTGATCATGAATTTCTTCATAAGGGTAATTTGAGCTTACAAGTTACAAAACGCCTTTCCAATTGGCCGGATCATCCCTCCACTTTAACAATATTTCCTGCTCCGAAGGCTGTATCATCCCCTTTTCAAGGGCCAGTTCGATCAGGGAAGGGTAATTGGTAAGGGCCTGATAAGCCAATCCATATTTCTCAAAAGCCTGTGCAGCCACAGGGAACCCATAAGTAAAAATCGACACCATTCCGATCACATCAAGGCCGGCTTCTTTGAGCACATCCACTACCTGCAGGCTGCTTTTGCCGGTTGAGACCAGGTCTTCGATCACCACCGTCTTCTGTCCTTTCTCATAAAACCCTTCTATCTGGTTGCCCAGTCCATGCTCCTTGGGTTTTGGCCGTACATATATATAAGGCAGCTTCAACTGATCGGCAGCCATTGCTCCCCAGGCTATTCCTGCTGTGGCTACCCCTGCCAGCAACGCTGCATCAGGGAATTTTTCAAAGACCACATTGCACATTTCCGACTTGATAAAATCGCGGATAAAGGGAAAAGACAACACTTTCCGGTTATCGCAATAGATAGGGCTCTTCCATCCACTGGCCCAGGTATAGGGTTGCTGAACGCTCAGCTTCACTGCATTTGCCTGCAGCAACTTTTCTGCAACAGTTTTTTCATTTGTCATGGCGCGAAGATAGGCCGTATCTTTACTTCATGCACCTGAAAATCTATTTCAACGA
>DATAJQ010000107.1:0-5886 GCA_036262095.1 Chitinophagaceae bacterium
GTGTCGCTGGCTATCTTCTTCCTCTTCTTCACCATCATGCTGACCTGGGTTTTCAGAACGAATAAGCAAACACTGAAATCCATCAGCCAAATACCATTAGATAACTGAGAAAAGAATTAATATATGTTTTTGCTTTCAGCCAAACGGATCAAATTCTTAACAGCTTTCATTACTATTAGTCTGCTCCATTGTTACCAACCGGCCCTGGCCGCGGGTCCACCAGAGCCATCCATCTTCACCAACCCGATGGCCCTTGCACTATTACTGGTCATGGCTTTATTGCTGATCATAATTGGTGTATTGGCGGCCGTGTTGGTAGGAGCGGCTGATATAAAGATTGAACAAAAGAAAAAAAACGGGGAGATCAAACAGAAGGTATTACCCATGATAATGCTGACTGTCTTATTAACCAGCAGCGGAATTTTGCAGGCGCAGGATGAAGCGCCTGTTGAAAAAGTTAAAACCGTTTCCACTATTGCCGGACTTCAACCCTCTGTTTTCTATCTGATGAATGGAGTGATCCTGCTCGAGTTCCTGATCATCCTCACCTTGCTGGTCAATATCCGCCTTCTGATCAAAAAGGAAAAGGAAAAACTTGCAGGGCTTTCACCGGAAGCCATCACCGAGATGAAACGGAATAAGATCTCCTGGTGGGGCAAGATGAACAAATTCAAACCGGCAAGCCAGGAAGCCGATCTCGTGATGGATCATGAATACGACGGTATCCGCGAGTTGGACAACAGTCTTCCTCCATGGTGGTTATATGGATTCTATGCCACTATCCTGTTCGCCGTTATTTATCTATGGAGATACCATGTGTCCCACACCGCTCCTTCCAGCATTGAAGAGTATACCGCCTCCGTCACCAAAGCGCAACTCGAAACCCAGGAATACTTAAAGAAGAAAGGAGATGCCGTGGATGAAAATACGGTAGTGTACCTGCCTGGTGCAGATGATCTGGCAGAAGGGAAATCCATCTTTCAAAAATCCTGTGCCAGTTGTCATAAAGAATCAGGCGCGGGCGATGTTGGCCCCAACCTTACTGATGATTACTGGATGCACGGCAATGATATGAAAAGCGTGTTCAAAACAATCCGTTATGGTATCAATGCCATGCCTCAGTGGCAAAACACTTATTCCAATAAGCAGATCGCCCAGGTGGCCAGCTATGTGAAATCATTGCATGGCACCAACCCTGCTTCGCCCAAAGCACCACAGGGAGCATTGATGAAAGAAGATGCACCGGCAACTGCTGACTCAACCAAAGCAACTGCCGATGTTAAACAATAAACATCCGCTACCCGATCATGGAAGAAAATATTCATAAAAAAAATACAGAGCCGACCGACTCGTTCCGCGACAGGCTGAGCACTATTGATGCGCAGGGTAAAAGAAAATGGGTATATGCCCAAAAGCCTTCAGGCCGCTATTACCGGGCCCGCACCATCGTCAGCCTGTTCTTCTTTGCCCTGTTCCTGACCCTCCCATTTATAAAAGTAAATGGAAGGCCATTATTTCTTTTCAATATCCCTGAAGCGAAGTTTATCATTTTCGGAAAGATCTTCTGGCCGCAGGACTTTTTCATTTTCGGCCTGGCCATGGTAGCTTTTATCATATTCATCGTTTTGTTCACCGCCGCATTCGGCCGTTTATTTTGCGGATGGGTTTGTCCTCAAACCATATTCATGGAAATGCTGTTCCGCAAAATCGAATACTGGATCGAAGGAGATGCAGCCCGTCAAAAAATGTTGAACCAGGCAAGCTGGACAGGCAGTAAATGGAGGCGGAAGATATTGAAGCATGTTGTTTTTTATCTGCTTGCCTTTATCATTGCCAATTTTTTCCTGTCCTATATCATTGGTATGGATGAATTGCTGAAGATCATGCGCGAGCCTGTCAGCGAACACGTTGGAGGTTTCTTCGCCATTGTGATTTTCTCCGGTGTATTCTATGCCGTTTATGCCTGGTTCCGCGAACAGGCTTGTACGGTGGTATGCCCTTATGGCCGCCTGCAAAGCGTATTGCTCGATAAGAACTCCATGGTGGTAGCCTACAACTACAAGAGAGGGGAACCAAGAGGAAAGTTCAAAAAAAATGCAACACCGTCTACAGCCGGCGATTGCATTGATTGTTTCCAATGCGTAAAAGTATGCCCTACCGGCATAGATATCCGCAACGGCATACAAATGGAATGTGTAGGTTGCACCGCCTGCATCGATGCCTGCGACAGGATGATGGATGCTATAAACAAACCCCGTGGCCTTATCAGCTATGCTTCAGAAAATGGCATTGCTAAAGGTGAAAAGATCAGGTATACAGGACGGATGAAATTCTACACCTTCCTGCTTTTTCTGCTGGCCGGCCTGCTTACACTTTTATTGCTCAGCCGGAAAGATGTGGACGGCACGATCGTTCGCGCGCAAGGCCAACTTTACCAGGAACGTGGCACCGACAGCCTTTCTAATTTATACACCATTAAAGTGGTGAATAAAACCCTGAAGGATATTCCGCTCACCCTCCGGTTGATGTCGGCACCAGGCCGCATCGTGGAAGCAGAAGGAAGAAGTGTGCTGGTGAAAAAAGAAGATCTTGGCAAAAGCTCTTTCTTCATCATACTTCCAAGAAGCTATATCAGCAAACGAAAACTATCACTGGATATTGGCCTTTATGAAGGCGATAAACTGATCACTGTTCTATCTACCAACTTCATGGGACCATTTACCAGGATATAAAACAAAAATTCAACAATATGAACTGGGGAAATAAATTGCTCATCACCTTTCTCGTTTTCGGCGCAGGCATGACTTATCTCGTATACCGGTCGATGCATACAGAATTTGAGCTGGTGGAAAAAGATTATTATAAAACAGAACTGGGCTATCAGGAGGTGATCGATGCCACAAAGCGTACACAAGCATTGCAGTCGCCCGTGCATTGGAAGCAAACAGACAGTGGATTGGAAATACAATTGCCCGCAGAAATGAGATCCAAAGAACTGAAAGGCGATATCTGGTTCTATTGCGCTTACAATTCAGTCCAGGACCGGAAACTGCCTTTGCAGGTAAATGAAAATGCTATACAGCATTTTGCAGACAGTTTATTGCTACCTGGTAATTACACTGCCAAGATCAATTGGGAAGATGGTACTGAAAAATATTATGCAGAAATACCCATTTATATAAAATGAGTGCAGAAGCCATTATACCTGGCTTTTTATTAGGGCTGGCGGGAAGCCTGCATTGTATTGGCATGTGCGGACCTTTAAGCCTGGCCATTCCTGCCGGTGGCGTTGATCCCAAAAGCAAAGCATTCATCCTCCTCTCCTACCAGGCCGGAAGGATCAGTACCTATGGTTTGATCGGTGCATTGGTCGGCCTTGCAGGAACAGGTATTTTATCGGCCGGTTACCAGCAATCTGTTTCAATTGTAGCAGGGCTTGTAGTGCTCATTGCAGCCCTTGGTTATTTTGCAGGGAGAAGTGCAAAACCCTTTTCATTTATGAAAGGCTTTTATCAGTTCATCAGTTCATTAATATTCCGCTTGCTGAAAACTGCCGGCCGCCCTGGAGGCGCCTTCCTGCTCGGCATGGCAAACGGGTTGCTTCCCTGCGGCATGGTATATATAGCAGCCATAGCGGCCATTTCATTGGGAAATATCACTGATTCAGTTTCATTTATGCTGCTGTTTGGTGCAGGCACATTGCCGGCAATGATGTTCGCAGCTTATGCGGTCCGCAGGTTGGGATGGCAGGGAAGAAAATGGTTAAGCAGATTGACTCCTTATATTATTGCAGGCATGGGGCTATTGCTGATCATCCGCGGGCTTAACCTGGGAATCCCCTACCTGAGCCCGGAATTGACCCAAAATGATATTGAAAAAATATCCTGCCATTAAGAACGCCCTCTCTTTATGATGTAAATCACTTCAGTGAAAAACCTGCATCACCCAATCCCCCTTCTGCAGTTTTTATATTTGTTTTAAAACTATAAAACATGAAAGCGCTCGTATACCATGGCCCCGGCCAGAAATCATGGGAGGAAAAACCCAAACCGGTTTTGCAACATCCAACCGATGCGATCGTAAAAATATACAAGACCACTATCTGTGGCACCGATCTTCATATATTGAAAGGAGATGTTGCAACCGTTACTGATGGACGCACCCTTGGCCACGAAGGAGTCGGCATCATCGAAGAAACAGGCTCTTCCGTAAGCAATTTCAAAAAAGGGGATCATGTATTGATCTCCTGCATCACTTCCTGTGGTAAATGTGCTTACTGCAGGAAAGGCATGTATTCACATTGTGAAGACGGCGGATGGATACTGGGTAATATGATAGACGGCACACAGGCAGAATACGTACGCATCCCGCATGCAGATACAAGCCTGTACCTGGTTCCTCCGGGCATGGATGAAGAAGCACTGGTGATGCTGAGCGATATCCTTCCAACAGGATTTGAATGCGGCGTGTTGAACGGGAAGGTTCAGCCAGGCGATACTATTGCTATTGTAGGCGCCGGGCCAATCGGTCTTGCCGCATTGCTTACCGCACAGTTTTATTCACCGGCCAGTATTATTATGATCGACCCTGATGAAAACCGGTTGGCAGTTGCCAAAAAATTCGGCGCCAACCATCTGATCAATAATGCCACTTCTAATGCAAAAGGCAGCATCGATCAACTTACCAACGGTGTAGGCGTGGATGTCGCCATTGAAGCAGTAGGCATACCGGCCACCTTCGGACTTTGCCAGGAGATCATTGCTCCGGGAGGAAGGATCGCAAATATCGGCGTGCATGGTAAAAGCGCAGAAATCCATCTTGAAACACTATGGTCCAAAAACATTACCATCACTACCAGACTGGTGGATACTGTAACTACATCCATGTTGCTGAAAACCGTGCAATCTGCAAAGCTCAAACCGGAGCAACTGATCACACACCGCTTCAAATTATCCGAGATCATGGCAGCGTATGATACTTTCTCTCATGCAGCAGAAAGCAAATCGCTCAAAGTGATCATGAGCAATGAATGATCAATGCGGAAGCCGTTCCCTTAAGAATCCGTAGGTCCAGGTGCCGGCAACAGCACTCAATACCACTATTGCAACAACAGTGGCGCCTGTACCTATCTGGGCAAACAAAGGTCCGGGGCAGGCTCCCGTCAATGCCCAGCCTGCTCCAAATAGCAGCCCTCCGTATATCTGTCCCTTATTGAATTTCTTGGGGTGGAAAACGATCGGCTCACCATAGATTGTTCTGATACGGAAACGTTTGATGAGCCAAACGGAAACAACGCCGGTAATAACAGCAGAACCGATCACTCCGTACATGTGGAAACTTTGCAGCCGGAACATTTCCTGGATACGATACCAAGAAACGATCTCCGCTTTTATAAAGATTATGCCCAGCAGCATACCTGCAGCAAGATATTTCAGGTTGTGCCACCAGGGATGATGCTGCTTTGATTCATTCACGCAGATCGTATCCAATGAACGCACTTCAAAATCGAGTGATCCCTTTGCAGAAGATCCTGTTGCCTGTGGTTTATTTTCAATTAAAAACGAACTCATGCTTAATGATTATAACTGTAAAATGAGAGGAAGAATAAGATTGGCTGTTAAGAAACCGCCGATCATGAACATAATGGTCGCTACCAGTGAAGGCCATTGCAAAGTGCTAAGCCCCATAATAGCATGGCCGGAAGTGCATCCACCTGCATAGCGGGTCCCAAAACCTACCAGGAACCCACCTCCTATCAGCAGGATGAGTCCGCGTAAGCTGAACAAACTGCTCCAGGAAAACAGATCAGCCGGCAATAACCCTCCTTTTGTGGAAATGCCATAACCGGCAAGTTCACTGGTCAATCCCGGATCAACGATCACAGGA
>DATAJQ010000108.1:0-2113 GCA_036262095.1 Chitinophagaceae bacterium
CGCAAACAAAGCCGCTCTAAATACGGTACCAAGAAAGAAAAAGCTAAAAAGTAATTTTAAATAAGTAACTCAAGAATAAGTCATGCGGAAAGCACAAGCAAAGAAACTGCCCTTAGCACCAGATCCTAAGTTTAATGACAAGCTGGTTACCCGTTTTGTCAATAACCTGATGTGGGAAGGAAAGAAAAGCGGAGCTTTTAATATTTTCTACGATGCACTGGATAAGGTGGCCAAACAAACCAGTGAAGATGGATATGAAGTATGGAAAAGGGCTTTGTCCAACGTAACACCTGCTGTAGAAGTGCGCAGCCGCCGTATCGGTGGTGCTACTTTCCAGATTCCTGCTGAGGTTCGTCCTGACAGAAAGGTGTCTTTGAGCATCAAATGGCTGATCCGCTACAGCCGCGAAAGAAACGGTCGCAGCATGGCTGATAAATTAGCCGGTGAGATCGTAGCAGCAAGCAAAGGTGAAGGCGCCGCATTCAAGAAGAAAGAAGATACACACCGTATGGCAGAAGCCAATAAGGCATTTGCTCACTTCAGGGTGTAAAAGATATAATCGCGAATTACGCGAATAGAACTAAAGATTTGAACCATTCGTCGAAAGGCGAATGGTTTTTTTGTGCGAATTGTGCGAATGAGGTTTTAGAGTAGGAAGTTTCGGGGGATAGGTACTGATGGTCGCGAATGGGCCGTTTATGAGGGAGGGGCTTTCTGATGAAGGCGTGTGAATGATGGGGGCTTACGGGAGTGTGGGATTAATTGAAGGCAAGAGGGTTGTTCTTCGTGATTATATTTAGGAAGAGTTCTTTGCTGTTGGCATCTTCGGTGCGAAGCCAGTGATGTTCGGTAGTGATCTCGATCGTTCTTATGAAATCGGGTTGGAGAAGGAGGAAAGCAGGTTGGCGGACAAGGGTTTTGTTGATGCAGACTCTCAGTTTGCGGTCGGCGGGCGGCACACCCAGACGATCCAGCAAGGCAGACCACCGGATCAGTTCCACGCCAGATTTAGGCACAATAACCATAGAACCCCTTGTTATCGTTTGCCCATACCGGATATCAATGGAATCCTTTATCAAACTGATCGAGTCAATATCAGCTTTATCCATCACCAGGTGATTCATATCAGTCCGCATACTATCTATCCACACGATCGGCGACCTCGGATCATCCCAAAAAATGGATTCAATAACCTTCGGCTTCTGTTGAGCACTGACCATGCTACTAAAAAAGCAGACTACCAATATCAGTATCCCATGTTTCATTAAATAAAATCAGGTAAAAGTTAAAACGACCCATTCGCGACCATCCGTGCCTATCTTCAGAAAACCTTCCATCTAAAACCTCATTCGTACAATTCGCGCTAAAAGAGCCGCCTGCAATAATAACAGTTATAGCTACTACGCAGGCGGTCAAAGTATAATTCCAGATAAATTGAGGACTTCCAGCTTTTTAGGTTTACCCTAATCAGCTTCTGTCATCATCATTATCGTTGTTGTCGTCATCATCATCGGAAGAGAAATCGTCGTTCTCATTGTCATCCTCCTCTTCTTCAATGAAGGTTATTTCCTGTTGAACCACTTCAATGTCGGGAACAATTATTTCTTCTGTTTCAATAATAGTTTCTTCAACTATTACCGGAGCAGCTTCAGGTTGCTTAACAGGTTTGGGTTTAGCAGGAGATGCTTTTTTCACTGCTTTTTTGGGAGCAGCTTTCTTAGCTACTTTCTTGGCCACTTTTTTTACAGCTTTTTTAGGGGCTGCTTTCTTAGCGGCTTTCTTTGTAGCTTTTTTAGCGGCCTTTTTCTTGGCTGCTTTTTTAGGCGCGGCTTTTTTAGCTGCCTTCTTTGCAGCTTTTTTCTTAGCCGCCTTTTTAGGTGCTGCTTTTTTGAAAGCTTTTTTAGCAGCTTTCTTGGCTACCTTTTTCTTAGCCGCAGCTTTTTTCACTGCTTTTTTCACAGCTTTTTTTGCCGCCTTTTTAGGTTTAGCTTTCTTTTTAGAAGGCATACATCAGGATTTAGGAGTTATAGTGAATAGGTATTTATGTGAGACTGAAGTTACTAAGGATTCTAATTAACCACCTATAGATGAGGAAAATTTTTTTGAATTGACA
>DATAJQ010000109.1:0-8128 GCA_036262095.1 Chitinophagaceae bacterium
AAATCCAATTAACTTCCTGATTGCCTGAATATATGGGATGAACAACCCTGGAACTGGTATCCGATGTATTTAACAAACACCCATCCTAATTATGAAGATTTTTTGTGTAGGCCGAAACTATGCAGCACATGCTAAAGAACTGGGAAATGAAATTCCTGACGAGCCCGTAATTTTTATGAAACCTAAGAGTGCGCTGCTGCAACCCCATACTCCTTTTTACTACCCGGAGTTTACCAACGAATTGCATTATGAATGTGAACTCGTTATCCGCATCAGTAAAAATGGTAAATATATCCAGGAAAAATTCGCTTCAAAATATTATGATGCCATCACGGCCGGCATCGACTTCACTGCCCGGGATATCCAGAATGAACTGAAAGCAAAAGGCCTTCCCTGGGAAAAAGCCAAAGCCTGGGACAATTCAGCCGTGATCGGCAAATGGGTGCCTCTTGCTGAAGTGAAGAATAAAAAAGATATCAATTTCGGATTGTATAAAAACAAGGAACTCGCGCAGCAAGGCAATTCAGCCAGCATGATTCATAATTTCGATAGCCTGGTAGCCTATATCTCCAATTATTTTTCTGTGAACATTGGCGACGTGATCTTCACCGGCACACCGGCCGGCGTAGGGGAAGCCGTTGTAGGTGATGAACTGGAAGGTTTCCTGGAAGACGTAAGCATGTTCAAACTCGACGTGAAATAAGGCGATTTGCCCTTTGATGTTTCTTCATCCACAAGCATGTTCCTAAATTTGTAGTTTACATTGCTTGCTAATGACAGACATTTCCATCCTCCTGAGAGCGTACCGTTTGATGCGTGAGGCCAAGACCATGGCCGAAACATATGATGCAAACCGACAGATTTGCAAATATGTTCATTCCACTTCCCGTGGCCATGAAGCCATTCAACTGGCTGCAGCCTTCCAGTTGCAACCCCAGGATTATTTCAGCCCTTACTACCGTGACGAAAGCCTGCTGATGGGCGTGGGATTTTCTCCTTATGAATTAATGCTTCAACTGCTTGCCAAAGGCAATGATATTTTTACAGGAGGAAGAGAATACTATGCACATGCCAATTACCGTGGTGATGATAAGCCGACGATCATTCACCAAAGCAGTGCTACAGGCATGCAGGCAATTCCTACCACAGGCATAGCACAAGGGATCCGCTACTGGGAGAGGATAAAGATTGATCATTTAAAAAAAGGTGCCAACGGAGAGCTGCCTGTTGTTCTTTGCTCCTTTGGCGATGCGAGCATGACGGAAGGAGAAGTGAGCGAAGCATTGCAGTTTGCAGTATTGCATCAATTGCCCATCATATACCTGGTACAGGATAATAACTGGGGCATCAGCGTTACGGCCGATGAAGCCCGCGCTATGAATGCTTATGAATTTGCAGCAGGATTTAAAGGCATGGGCCGTGTGCAGGTCAATGGCAGCGATTTTGAAGCATCTTATCAAACAATGCAGGAAGTTTGCGCAACTGTCAGGAAAGAAAGAAGACCTTTCCTGGTGCATGCGCGTGTTCCCTTGCTGGGCCATCATACCAGCGGCGTACGCCGTGAATTTTACCGGCCGGAAAATGACTGGAATGATCATCTCCTGCTTGATCCCGTTCCGCAACTGCGGAAAAGATTACTCGAATTATCTGTTAGCGAAGAAACACTGACCCAAATAGAAAAAGAAGCAGCATCACTGGTAGAAGATCATTTTGCAAAAGCTGTTGCTTCACCTGAACCTGATCCCCGCTCTGTGGAAGATCATGTGTTTGTGCCTTCACCTGTAACAGAAGAAAAAGGAGAACGTGAACCGGTCAATGCCCCCAAAGTGTTGATGGTGGATGCTGCACTGTTTGCCATACGCGAACTGATGGAAGATCACCCGGAAGCGCTTCTATACGGGCAGGATGTTGGCCGGCGGTTAGGCGGTGTTTTCCGTGAAGCAGCTACGCTCGCAGAGAAGTTTGGAGACCATCGCGTGTTCAATACAGCTATACAGGAGGCTTATATCGTTGGCTCTACTATTGGCATGAATGCAGTTGGACTGAAGCCTTTGGTGGAAGTACAATTCGCCGATTATATTTATCCGGCCCTCAATCAACTGGTGACAGAGATATCGAAAAGCGCTTATCTCAGTTGCGGCAAATTCCCTGTGTCAATGGTGCTCCGTGTGCCAACAGGCGCTTATGGCGGTGGCGGACCTTATCACAGTGGTTCTGTTGAAACCACCCTGCTTTCCATTAAAGGCATCAAAGTGGCGTATCCTTCCAATGCAGCAGATATGAAAGGGCTGATGAAAGCTGCTTTTCATGATGGCAACCCGGTGGTGATGCTGGAGCATAAAGGACTTTACTGGAGTAAAGTGCCGGGCACAGAAGACGCGAAAACAACTGAGCCGGACAGAAATTATATTATTCCTCTTGGAAAGGGCCGTATAGTAAAACCTGCCACTTCCTCATCAATAGCGAATGGGGAAAGCTGTGTGGTGATCACTTATGGAATGGGGGTTTACTGGGCAAAAGCAGCTTCAGCAAAATTCAATGGGCAGATAGAGATCATTGACCTGCGCACTTTATATCCATTGGATGAAGAGCTGGTATATGAAAAAGTAAAACAGCATGGAAAATGCCTGGTGCTTACAGAAGAGCAGCAGCGGAATTCATTTGCAGAAGCACTGGCAGGAAGGATCGCGAAGAACTGTTTCACTTATCTCGATGCGCCAGTGGAAGTATTGGGAGCATTGAATTTACCGGCTGTGGCTATGAACACCGGGCTGGAACAGGCAATGCTGCCGAATGCAGACAAAGTTGTTGCTGCACTGGAGAAATTGATTGGCTATTGAGCAATGTATCACCAAGAACGCAAGGGAAACGCCAGGGGCGCTACGTTGCGTTCTTGGCGTTTCCTTTGCGCTCCTTGCGATACTTAACCCTCAGACATAGTAAATCTATATCCCACCCCATGTATCGTTTCAATTGTTACAGAAGGTTCTATGCTTAATAATTTACGCAGCCTTGTCATAAATACATCCATACTTCTTCCCAGAAAAAAATCATTCTTTCCCCATACATTCGATAATATTTCTTCCCGCTTCAATACTTTATTGGGATGAAGGCAGAGAAATTCCAGCAACTCTGCTTCCCGTTGTGTTAAACTGACGGTATCTTTTTCACCCACCAGCTTCAGCTCTGCAGGATAAAAAGAAAAATCCCCGATTTTTATTGTTTGTGCCGACTCTGCAACGATCATCTTATTCCGCCGGAGAAACACCTGCATCCTTGATAAAAGCTCTTTCATGCTGAACGGCTTCACGATATAATCATCTCCGCCTGCTGCAAAGCCTTTCAGTTTGTCTTCTTCCAGCGATTTGGCTGTAAGAAAAAGAATAGGAATTCGATCACTCTTCTGCCGGATCTTTTTTGCCAGGCTAAACCCATCGCGATATGGCATATTCACATCCAGGATGCAAAGATCAGGGTTGGTTTTCTGGTAATGTTCCCATGCCGTTTCACCATCAGGGCAATTGATCACCTGGAATCCTGCTTCTTCGAGGTTGTCTTTAATGATAAAACCAAGTTGAAGATCATCTTCAGCAAGCAGGATTTTTGTTTTTTGTTGCATAACCAAGGTTGTTATAGTTTGTTGCATCAACTCACCGGTAAACTTACGGTGAAGCTGCTTCCTTTTCCTGGAACACTCTCCACTTTTATTTTACCTCTGTGTGCGTCCACTATCTTCTTTACAAAACTCAGTCCGAGCCCAAAGCCTTTGGCATTATACGTTTCGCCATGGCGGACCCGGAAAAAGCGTTTGAATATTTTATTCAATTGTTTCCTTTCAATCCCAATACCATTGTCCTGTACAGTAAAGTAAGTAAACCCTGCTGTGTTGCCGGTGCTGATGTGCACCTGCGGATTCCTTGAATATTTAATGGCATTGTCAATAAGATTGGTGATCACGATAACAAGGTATTCCTTATCGGCCAGCAGTGAAGGATCTGCAGCATCCAGAGACAGGTTGAAATGAGCTTTTTTCTCAGCGATCAGTGGGCTGAGGTTGCGGAGTGCTTCCTGTATCAGATCATGGATATTTACCTTTTCAGGTGTCAGGTGCAATTGATTGGAATCAGTATATGCAAATTTCAATAACCGCTCGATCTGGTTCTGCAGATAAGTGGATTGGTTCTCCACAATGCCGGCATAGGTAACCAGTTTATCAGGTTTTTCCACAATGGCCGGGTTCTTCAGCACATCTGCCGCCAGGCTGATCACTGCTACCGGTGTTTTGAACTCATGTGTAAAGTTGTGAATGAAATCCTTTTGCGTTTCATTCAGGAATTTTTGTTTATAGAAATAATACAGGCTGCCGCCAAATAATATCAGCACCAGGAACAGGACAACGCTGCTGATGATCCAGAAATTCATCCTCGTTAAAATATACTGCTGCCTTTTAGGAAAGAACAGCGTGATATGATCGTGGCTGCGCGGGGTCGGGGGCACTTTCAGCGCTACACTATTCGGGGTGGGAGCCAGTATGCCTGTATAAACATATTTTGCGGAATCCCTGTTGTAGATGCCCACATGGCATTCGGTAAACACACCAAAATCGTCCAATTCATAATGCAGGTAACTGATCAGTGAGTCCCTCCCCTCAGGAAGATTTATCTGGGCGATATAAAGGTTGGGGGCAGGGTTTTCGACCAGTTCATTAAGATGTGAAGAGTTGTAAAGGCTTATATCCAGGTCTTCATACAACCCCCTGATCGCTTTCATTACATTGTGCGTGAACTCCTTTTGCTCGAAATTGTATATTTTCCTGAGCCAGACCAATTGGAATACCAATATCGTCGCAATAACCAGCGAGCTGATGAATAATACCAGGCGGATGGTTGATGATCGTATCGGCGCTGAAAACATAAGCTAAAATAATACGAAGGGCCAGCATGCACTAGCCGGCAGTGTTAACATTGGTTAATTGAAAGTTAACTGATTTCCGGCACTACCGGGCATAAAAAAAGACAGCCTCCCACCTGGAGACCGTCTTTACCGAACCAACACACCAAGGTTAAGGGTTATTTGCTCTCAGTTTTCGTAACGGGTTTTGCTTTTTTATGATGATGCTTTCTGTGGACAGCAGTGGCCTTTGCGTCAGTCCCTGCTTTCTCAGTATGAGCCACGCTGGCAGCAGACTTATCAGTTGCAGCAGATTTTTTAGCGGTCATTTCTTTTTTTACGGGTGCTGATTTGGAAGGTTGCTTTGGTGTAGTTTGTGCACCTGCTACACCTGCGAATAATAACATTGCGGCAACCGGGATCATGTACTTTTTCATATCTTTTTTTTTAGTTGAAAATTTGTTACGGCTAAGTTGGAACAATATTTTCAACCGCACGAGAATCCGGACCCGCTTAACGGCAGCTTAACCGTCGTTAATAAAGTTTAAAGGTTGAAGATGGAGTGTGGGGTAGCGATTTTTTAAACCCTTAAATCCTTCAGCACCTTTGCTATTCTAAAACTGAAGAATGAACACGGTGCCTTCTCCTTCTGCAGACTGCACCTGGATATTCCCTTTGTGCAGCATCATGATCTGCTTACATAGGCTAAGCCCGATGCCGCTGCCGCTTTTTTTGGTGCTGAAGAAAGGAATGAAGATCTTATCAAGCAGTTCCACCGGCATGCCGCTGCCATTGTCTGCTACTTTGATAAGCGTTTTACGGTTCACCGTGAGATATGCAGAAAGTACAATACGGGGATCGGATTTGTCTTTTACGGCTTCTATGGCATTCACTACAAGATTGATCATTACCTGTTCAAGCAAATGCATATCTGCTTCGAGAGCAATGTCAGGATCTTTCAGAATGGTTTCCACTTCAATATTCTTTTGCTCCAGTGTCGGCTGCATCAGTTGAAGCAGGTTCTCAAATATATCACGTACATAGATCCTCTTGAGCGTTGGATTGGTGATCTTATTAAGATTGCGGTAGGTTTCAGCAAATTTCAGCAGCCCTTCACTTCTCCGGCGGATCGTTTCAATACCGATCTCCAGATCGTCGACCGAACCGGAATCGTTGTTCAACATAGAAACGGATTGCTGCAGCCTGCTCTTGAGTGTTTCAGCAAGTGAAGAGATCGGCGCTACTGAATTCATGATCTCGTGTGTTAACACACTCAGCAGTTTTTGCCATGCTTTTGATTCCGTTTCATCCAAAGCTTCATTCACGTTTTGAAAAGCGATCAGCTTGTATAAATTCCCTTCTGTTTGAAAGGCGGTAGCCGACAATAATATTTTAAAGCTCGATCTTTCCTGATGGGCCGAAGCGATCTTGCTTTCTCCCGGCTTCAATGTAATGATCGCCTGCCCCAGTTCTTCATCCCTTTTCTTCAGCGAATAGATGGTTTTGATATAAGGCAGTTGCAACATTCTCTTCAGTGAGTCATTCATCCAGATAACTTCCCCGTCATCTTCTTTATAAGAAAGTATGCCGGTGTCAACTAACTCAAGTATTCTTTGCAGGTACTGGTACTGCGTTTCTTTTTCCTTGCTGATCACTTTGAAAGTAGAATTGATCTCATTGAAGCCCTGCCGTAAAGGTTGTATTTCTGTGGGGGCATGCTTTACGTCAAAGTAGCGGGAAAAATCCCGGTAATGGACCGACTCTACAAACTGGTCAAGTTCCTTATAAGCTTTCCGTTGAAAACGGTAAAACTCCATTGCCTGGTAAATGATAATAGGCAATACGATCACCAGGTACACATAATAGCCGTGCACGATAAGGAATGCGGCTACGCTCAATGTTACCAGCAATAACAGTATTCCTCCTGCTATTCTCCATTCGTAGTTCTTAAATGTCATACTTGCTAAGTCTTCTGTACAAAGCAGTGCGGGTCAGTCCCAGTTCTTTGGCTGCTTTGGTGATATTGCCATTATGTTTCTCGATCACTTTCAGGATCGTGTTCTTTTCAACAGAACTCAGTTTCATTTCTGCCGGCTCGGTTTCTACAGGCGATGAAGTTTCAATGGGAGAGAAGATCAGGTCCTTTGCCTGCAACACGTCTTCATCTGCCATGATCACTGCCCTTTCGATGATATACTGCAATTCCCTGACATTGCCGGGGTAGTGATGGTTCATCAGTTTCTCCAGAGCCTTTGTATCAAAATCCGGAGTGGGCTTCATGTATTTGTTGCTGTAGAGTTTCGCAAAATGGCGGGCCAGCAAAATAATATCATTGCCGCGTTTGCGGAGCGGGGGCACTGTTATTTCAACTGTATTGATACGGTAAATAAGATCTTTCCGGAAACGGCTTTCATTGGCCAGCTCTGTTAACGGAACATTGGTAGCGCAAACCAGGCGGATATCGACCGGCACAGGTTCATTACTGCCCAATCGCATCACCTGGCGGTTTTGTAATACGCTCAGCAGTTTGGCCTGCAGGTGAAGGGGGATATTGCCGATCTCATCGAGGAACAGGGTGCCTTTATCAGCGGCTTCAAAACGGCCGGGCCTGTCTTCACGTGCATCGGTAAAAGCACCCTTCTTATGTCCGAAGAGCTCGCTCTCAAACAATGTTTCTGTTAATGCACCCACATCCACTTTAACCAGGGGTTGTGCAGCACGCAATGATTGCTGATGGATAGCTTTCGCAATAAGGTCTTTACCCGTACCATTTTCACCAAGGATCAGGATATTGGCATCGGTAGGAGCGATCTTTTCGGTCTTATAAAAGATCTGCTGCATGGCTTCCGATTCGCCCAGCAATTCCTTGCCGATAATGGAATCAGTAGAGATAATGGAAGCAGGGCCTGTTTTTGATCCCTTTCGTTTCAGAATATCCTTGATGGTGCTGATCAGCTTCTCATTATGCCAGGGCTTTACCACAAAATCGGAAGCGCCTTCTTTCAGGGAACGTACAGCCAGGTCTATATCCCCGTATGCCGTGATCATGATCACGGCTGTGTCAGGTCTTAATTTGCGGATCTCTTTCAACCAGAACAAGCCTTCATTGCCGGTGTTGATGGAACTATTGAAATTCATATCGAGCAGTATCACATCAAAGCTGTCTTTTGACAAATGCCAGCGAAGGTTTTCAGGGTTCTTTTCCGTTACAACATCTTTTACTTCTGTTTTCAATAAA
>DATAJQ010000110.1:0-22808 GCA_036262095.1 Chitinophagaceae bacterium
CCGCCTAAGCCCGCCCAGGGAATAGGGTGTACTATAAATGAAGAGCCCGCCTTCGCTAAAGCTACGGCGGGCGGAGGCGGGGTTGGCGGTATCTCTATCGAACACCTGATACCCCTACTCAATTTTTTTGATGAATTAAAAACTACATAATCTATTACTTATAAAAGATTAAACCTATAATACGGAGGTTTTGGCTTGTTGCACGTCTTCATTTGTGCAACGGGACATTTTGCTCCTTTATTTCACAGAGTTCCTTTATATGGCTTCTGAAAAGAGGAAATAAATTCCTCTTTGTTTTGAACATATGCTTTCGAGACAAAAACCGACTAATAGAATTATCTAGCCTTTATGTAACCAGGAGATAAGTTAAGGCCACAATAATTATAACTGAATGATTATCAATTAATTTATGAACTGTAACAACCTACCGTGCTGCAATCGGATTGTTTTTACAATTTCGGAATTTGATCCCGGAATTGAATTTACAACGCACTCCGCTTTAACTTGGCTAATCATCCGGCTGACTGCTCCCAGCGAGTCGGCCTTGGTAATATTTCACCCATCGCTTTAAATCTCCCTTATAAGCTTTTTGTCTATCCTCATAATATGAAGAAAGTTCACCCATAAGTGCATACTCAAAAAAACACTACCTTTGGACAGTAATAGAAGTCCCTTAAAGATACTGGCGATTCCAATGGCATTGATTGTTTACAATCATGTAAGTCCGGCGGTAGCCCTTTTCGTGTATTCCTTCCTGTTTTTGATGAATGGCAAATAGTGGTTGAATAAACCTGATCCAATCATTCTGTTACTTTTTTCAGACAATTTATTTAGATAGAGTTTTCTATATCGCACTATCTTATGCTTCGGATCAAAATGATTAATGAGCATTGCCACGATGGCTCCAAATACAAGAATTTTTTGCCGTATTTCTTTCTCTTTTGATAGAAATAATACACTCTCCAATTCCTTGATTAAATTCTCAAAGTGACTTTTTTCGCCTTTTAATGCTTGGCAAAATTCATTAAGGGTCATTACTCTAAAAGGAGTTACGGATTTTTCAAGTAGTGCTTCACCAATCATCCTTTGAAGCGATCGCTCTAAAATTCTAAAATCCCGAGATTCTTGTGTTTCAATAAATATCAAAAGTTGGGCACCTTTCTTTGTCTGAGCTATCGAAGAATATAAGCTCTTCATTCTGATGTATTCGATATTCGCCCAAAATTGAGAAAAGAGGTAGCATACATATTTTCTGTTTAAGGCAGCCGCATTATCATCAAATAAACTCTCTTTGGTAAAAATTGAAAAATCCTCTTTAGCTAATGATACTATTTTCCCATATAATTCATCTGCCGATTTTAATATCGGTGCGATATTTTCAAGAAACTCTTTCCTTGCCGCTCTTTTATCACCTATCCATTTTTTTACTTCCGGATAAATGAATTTAACACCCTCCCACAGCACTACTCCACTTACTAATGAAACGATGCTTTGCAACCAGATACTCATAAAAAATTATTTACTCTTCAAAATACATTTTCTTTTATAGGTCTCTTTCGTCCACCCTTTGCTGATTTAGATTAGTAAGAATATTTATCTGCAAGTTGATGACTCAAAATGATCAACGGACTTGAAGCGTTGAATCCGGTCTTTTTCTCATTTTTGAAACTGACAATAGCGGCACAGATACAAAACTTATTTTAAGGAGTAAGCCTTTCTACAGACTAATTACTTCGTTATACGCCATTCAGATATTTAGGGTTTTGCTGACTAAGTTGCCTTATATCCTCGATAGATGATTGAATCAATTCCATTGCTCCCATTAAGGCATATCGGGTAATTATTAGTTCACCCTTTCCGGTGTCTATAGTTAGCGAAGTTTTCCTGGAACTTATATATTCTATACTGCCTGTCATTCGATTGGCACTCAAATCTCCCCCTTCCGATTCCCTTAGATTTTCAAATTTACCGGCTAAATCATCAAAGTTCACTTTTCCAATAATTGGAATAATCAGCTCATCAATTCCAATAGGAAAAATAGAGTCGAAATCTGCCGGCAAATCTTTTAATGGGATTAGTGGGTAAATTTCTCTTGTTATCACAGCTAAGCTTGGGTTCCTTTCGTGTTGCCCCGCGCGTATGTAATACTTGAAATATTCCGTCTCCACATGGCCACCTTCATCTTGACAGTCATAACTAATATCTCCATCTCTTAGTTTAAAAATGTCCTTTGTCTGTTCTACTATTTCGCCTATTTCCCCTTGGATTTCTTCAAAAAAGACTTTTTGAACAAACTGTTGTGTTGTTCGACTGATGAATTTCGGCGGCTTATAACCAGCAACAAAACCTTTGGCATCTTTGACTTTCGACTCGGAAATTTTCCGCAGATACATATTCTCAAATTGCAAATGGATATCCGGGAGTGAAACATCAACTTCGTCTTCAGGTAGTTCTCTTATTAAAAATTCGTTTGCCGCACTAATGCGGGCAAAGGGGGTTTGTTTGGCATATTTATCTTTTTGTTCCCGGATGAATTTGGGAATAGCTACGCTAAGATAATTTTGAAGGGAATTGCTTGTTATATATTTTTCTTTAACGATGGATTTTTCATCTAGCCCCGACAATGCCCTGACTAAATGATAAGTCCAGATGCCGTGATTAATTATTCCACTGGATGATGATTTCTCACCAGGAGAGCAGGATAAATAAACCGCGTCATATTTACCTGTTCTAACAAAAGCAGCAAATTCCTTGTCAGTCATATCGGATATGATGTCGCGGTTATTCAGCGATTCGGTCAACATGGTAGAGCAGCAATCTAGGAATATCAGTGACTGTTGACAACCTGACTTCTCCAGCGGATCAAATAAAATCTCCTTTAAAGAAACAGTTGTTTCAGATAAATTAAAATGGTGGGAATCCCAACAGGTTAGGCGATTGTTACCATTTTGAAAAAAGCCATGTCCTGCATAGTAAAAAATAAATTGGTATTCATCTGATAATTGTTGAATGGTATAAGGCAGGTCGTTTAGCAGTGTGTTTTGAACTGCGTCCTTCTCAATCCAATAAATAATATCTTCCTCCTTATAACCAAAATGATCAATTAGCGTTTGTTTAAACGCATTTGCATCATTTCGTGCAAACCTCACATTAGGTATTTGAGGCTCGTTTCGATACTCCTCTATTGCAATAATAACAGCCAATCTCCTAGTAGCTTGTGGAATTTCCATATCTCGATGAATTAGTTGCAAAATTGCTCTTTTGGTAGCAAAAATGAGTAAAGCGAACATGGTAGGTACTCCAACAACTGACAAAGTGGATGATTTTTAACCCTATTTACATGTATACTTTTGGTATTCAGTGTGTTATTTGTGTTGATAAAAAAATCAACATGAGTTGAGTATCAACTCAACATTTTTGCTACATTTGGCTTATGAAAAAATCTTTTGGTCAAATATTGAAGGAAATTAGAAGGTCCAAAAACATTAGCCAGAGAGAACTTGCTGTAAACGCAGGCGTTGATTTTACTTATATTAGTAAACTGGAAAATGACAGGTTACCGCCTCCTGCCGCTGATACCATCGCTAAACTTGCCGCGCACTTAGATACGCCCGAAGAAGTTTTTTTTGCTGCTTCAGGTAAAATGAATAACGAGATCAGAGATGTGATTACCTCCAGCCCGGAAGCAATGAAGTTCCTGACAGAAGCAACACAAATGCGGCTGACTGGCGCTGACTGGAATAAATTATTGGGAAACTTAAAGAAGTTAAAATGAACCAACTTGATTTATTTGGTGCTTTTGAAGTCATTCCGGCGGCGGAACCTACATTGGTATTACCCAAAATTAGCTGGTCATATTCCAAGATGCAATTTTTCCGGGATTGCCCAAGAAAATACTATTTCCATTACTATGGTAGCAAGAAGCGGACCGCGAAAGATGAAGCTCTAAAGGACGTCTTGATCGAATTAAGCAAGCTGTCCAATAAATATATGGTTCAGGGAAACCTAGTGCATCAACTGATCGGCATTTACTTTAAGAAGGCTCGGCTCGGCGAAATTTGGGATTTCAAACGTCTTTCGGGATTTGGAAGGAAAATCATTGAAGAGACTATCCAGTTTAATGAAATTATCCAGAATGGCCAGACAGCTCCACAAGTAAAATTCCCTAAACCTATCATAAAGGAATTATTCTACAATACAATAGCCAATACCGAATTACGAGATGAATTGATCAGGGTGGTTGATCTATGTTTACACAATTTCCTACAATCTTCATCCTATGAGCATCTCCGGGAAGGTGGAAAAAAGGACCTGGCAAAAATCGAAGGAGATACATCGTTTAAAATTCATGACCACCTTTCAGTTGATGGAAAAGTGGACATTGCGTTCTTAGACAATTCACTCCTTAAAATAGCAGACTGGAAAACAGGAAAGAAAGCATTGGAGGATACAAGTCTGCAACTGCTTGTTTATGCGTTGTGGGCGGGGCAATTCAAAGAATGGTCATTTGATCAGATTGAGATTGAAAAGGCATACCTGCAGGATGGCTCCTTGGAAAAACTGGAGTTTTCTGCCATCAATGTGGACAGGGCGAAAGCGAGAATATTGCAAGATGCAGAACTGCTCACCGAAATGGACGAATACGGGAAAAATTCTGTGAAGGATGCTTTTGCCTTGCACATTGGAAAAAACTGCAATACCTGTCCGTATGAAACAATTTGTCATAAAAAAAGTTAACTATGGATACGAATATCAGATTTGTTGAAAGGGGAAATGATCTTTTTCTCATTGGCAGGAAAGTTAGTGTTTCCAATGCTAGCCTTACCCATGATCAGCTACAATCGGTTTGCTCCATTCTCAAAAACCGAAGTATTGCTGCAACTCCCTTTGTCCAGGAGCAGCAGGCCTTCTTAATCATAGAGCACAGAGAGAACTTTAAAGAGACAACATTTGATCTGGACAGCGGAGATAACCGGACACAATTGTCAGTTACATTGAAAGCATCAAATGAAACAATTAAGTTTGAACTTCGTAATGAAAGAGATAGGAAAACAATAGAAGAACTCTATGCAAGACAAGTACAGATTAATATCGTAAAAACGGAAGGATTAAGAATTATAAAGAAAAGCCCGAATGTATACTATGATAGAACGCCAATTTTATCTGAAGAGGATATGGATAACGACATTGTTGCCTATCAACGGTTCTTTGTATTTACCGAATACTTTGAAAATCGGGGATTAGGTTTCGGTGTTGATGTGGGCACTTCTTACTTTACCAAACATTCCGTTGAGTATTACTTTTCAACAGGTAGAGAAGAAAGATTTTATCAGTTAAAGGAGAGGCAGAGTACAGAGTACAAGGGGACCTTACTCTATAAAGGGCCTAATGGTCATTCAAGATGTTATTTCGACCGATATGACGGAAAGACGACCCTTTCAACAACCGATCCATTCACGTTTAAGGGGGAGCGATACCAGAATTCCTATGAGTATTTCAAGAAACTTTACCCGCATTTTGAAGTGCTACCAGATGATAACGTAGCCTACGTTTCATTCAAGGGAATGGGAACTCTTCCTGTACCGGCGAAGTTTCTGCACTTGACAGTTGCGACAGACAATCTTACAGAAGATATCAATCAGCAGGATAAATATTCTGCGCAGCAAAAAAGAAATCTGATTGATGAATTCTGGAAAAGAGTTGGCAATCCCCTCGGCAACAATTACCAGAAATTACAACGGGAATATTATATGCCCATGCCTGGTGATGGAGGCATCTTTGATATGCCTGCTATTGTATATGCAGACGGGCACGAGTTGCAGGCACCAAAATTCAAAAATGCCTATATCTACAAGAAATATTTTCTTCAGAAGTATCATCAACTGAAGGAATCGGGATGCTTTTATGTACCTCCAATGCTGGAAAGAGAGGTGCATTTTGTGCTTCCAGAATTTGTTTCCGATAAAAATGCTGAAGTGCTGATCAACGATTTGACAAGAGATGTATCCCTGCTGACAAGGAAGAACATTGATCCGATTGACCACTACTATAAGAAAGGAGAGCATCTGAGTGCCTTATACGATTTAAAGAACAATTACCAAAAAGGAACTGTAGTATTTGTTTTTGACAACCATGATCCGGCTATCTATTATAATATCAGCCAGGAATTGCAGGGGTGGAAAATCATCCGGCTTACGGTGCAGGAATTAAAGAGAAAATTCAACAAACTTCAGCATTATCCAAGAGGGAAGAATCAGTGGGAGGCTTACATTTCGCTGAACTCTTTTAAAGTAGTTTCAGAATTGGGTTGCGCTCCATATATGTTCAAAGACAAGCTTCATTACGAAGCCCAGTTGGTCATTGATGTAAGTGAGAACTTTAATCATTTTGGTTTGGGGCTACTCATTTACAAACAAGGGATGGCCTATCCTCTTTTTGACTATATAATTAAGCCCAACCCGGACGCCAAAAATGACCTGATCAATCCTCTGCTGTTAGAAAAATACCTAACGGAACTGCTTTCCAGATACCATGAGGAATTCAAGAAATATGATATCCGAAATCTCTTGGTTCTTCGGGATGGAAAAGAAAACCGAAGTGAGTATGAAGTGTTTAAAAAAGTAGTTGATTTTCTCAAGAGCGATAAAGGGCACTATAAACTGGACAGCAATTTTGACTTTTTGTTTATCGAGTACCATAAAAAGAGCATGAAAAGCATTCGTTTTTTCGAGTTTTACAAAGGAGAATTCAAAAATCCATTGGAAGGCTCATGGCTAAAAATAAATCGCTCCACAGCTATCCTGATGAATACCGGTGAAGGAACATTAACGCAAGGAACAGCAAGTCCGATACTGATAAAAAGCAACTACAAAACGGTTGACCTTTCAATAGTGCTTAGGGATATTTTCCTGACTTCACAATTGAATTTTGGAAGCCCTAGAGTTGCTCAAAGGCTAACGTATCTTGCAAAAAAGATAGACAATCTGCTTAAAGAAAAAAGAGCCCAAGAGGTCATAAAAATAAAATAGACATTATGGATTCAAAGATGTTATCCATAAGGAGTTTTGAGAGAAATCAGACTTTGATCGCCATGATTAATAAGGTTATCACTCACTTAAGGCTAAAAGTGCATGGGATTAGCGATGATCTTGATTCAACAGAAATCTCGAACGCCAAAAATGTACTTATAAGATTTCTTGAATCTATCAACAAAGCCTTTAAAGAAGACCCTCATGGAGCTAAAATCCTGAAGGGCGCGGATATGAGAGAGCGGAGTTTTATACGCAAGTACTTCGACGCCCGTAAAAAGCCAAAACAGTATAAGTCCCTTCTTTTCAAAAAATCTCCCAAAGAAGTGGTAAACTTATTGACTATTGGATCGGCTAACAATGATCAACTGATTGAATCGCTGATTGATCTTAGAAGCCTGATCAACGAACATCTGGCGATTGATTTAAAGGACCTGGTTGGTGATATATGATAAACGCTGTTTTAAAAGGCAGTTGTAATGATCTGCTTCGAAAAATAAATCTTACACATAAGATACTCAACGCAAGAAAGTATCCCGAAGAACTGTTGCCCTGTTTTGAATGGGTTAACCACTCTTTAGAAGTATGGGAACGGGAAATAAAAAGGATTCAACGTTACCTTCATCTCAATTTGGATGACAAAATCCTTGAACAAACCTGGTATGATGAATTAACAAGTATCAACAATGAGATTGAGGTGCTTGATGTGTACTATGTGCATCCCTTATTCCGGGCATCGGAACATGATATCCTCGCATTAAAAATTATTCAACGTCTGCATAGTTTACACAAGCAAACAGAGGAGATTCCATTTCTACTGTCAAATGGCAGCTTCAGTATTGCTGCGTCAGAAAATGGTCCAACACTATATTGGCTACCTGTTGCAAGCCAGATGAGTCTTCTTCATTTTCCTCTGTTCTTTCATGAATTCGGTCATCTGCTCTTTTTGCTTCATAAAGATGAGATGGAAGCATTGATTGGAGAGTTTCAAAATAAACTTTCACAATACTTGAGACCGATTGTTACACAGAGCGATGAAAAATACAAAAGTTATCTAGATAAGGCAAGTGATATAGTTGAAACTTGGCGTGAATGGATGGAAGAACTATTCTGCGATGCAATTGGGCTTGTCATAGGCGGACAATCTTATTTGTATGCATTTTCAAACTTTATACGACTTGGTGGTACAAAAGAATACTTCGTACCGGAATCCTACCTTTCAAAGAGAAGCCATCCAGTATCGCTTCTTAGAATTCGATTTTTAGCAGAAAGAGCTCAATTGATTGGATTTGATGATTCTGCTAACAAGTTAATGCAGGAATGGGAGTCTGTGGCCGCGGCTCTCGACCTCCCTGAAGACTATTTTGGTTACTTTGATGATTATTTTAAGGGAGATATTGTTACTGTAATAGATGATATGCTTGTTGAGGCAAATCCTGTTTCCTTTAATACGCTTCCCGATACCAACTTGTTTGACTACTTTAAGTTAATTGATGATGCATGGAAAATGTACAATACAAATCCTGGGAACTACCCAGAATGGGAAACTAACAGTATAGAAAGTGCTCTTAGGGTGAATTGAAATCGGTTCAATCATCTGCTATATCATTCGTATGTGTATTTAAACAGGAAGAGCATTTAACTGCGGTCACATTTAAACCTAATATACCTATGTTTTATTTTATGTGATAAATTGATTTATAAATCACCCCCCCCCCTCTTCCCAAATACCCAGCAACTGTTGTTTCAAACACCAATTCAATCAAAAGGTTGATCACTAGCTGCCTTTTTTATTCTTGGATACCGACTTACGCTCTCTGGCTTTCGCTGTCCAATAGGATGATTGCTCTAAACTCTTTAATTAAATTTTTTTGACTTGGCAGATTATAGTAAACGTATGAAAATGAACTAAAACTATTAGTTACCTTGATTTAAAAAATAACATTCCAAAATAAAAATCCATTTTCATGAAATCAGCCTATTTATACTGCCGGGTTAGCACCGACGAACAAAAACGAAAAGGTTATTCTCTGGTAGAGCAGGAAGATCGCCTTATGAAATACTGCGAAATGCATGGAATCAGGGTTAAAGGAATATATCGGGAAGATTATTCCGCAAAGAACTTTAATCGCCCTGAGTGGAAAAAACTCATCAAGAAAATCAGAAGGGGTAGATACAGATCACCGGAGAATATCCTGTTCATAAAATGGGATCGGTTTAGCAGGAGCATTGAATATGCCTACCAGACAATAAGAATGTTGCGGGAAATGGATGTTCAGCCTATGGCAATTGATCAACCCATCGATTTGGATATACCTGAAAGCATAGTCATGCTTGCTGTGTACCTATCAATACCCGAAGCAGAAAATACGAGACGTGGGTTAACAACTTCAAACGGTATAAGAAGAGCAAGAAAAATGGGTCGATGGCCGGGAAAACCGCCTGTTGGATATACTAAGCAATTAGGTATTGATGGAAAAAAGTACATGGTACCAAAGCAGCCAGAAGCGGATCACATAAGATGGTCGTTTGAACAATTAGCAACCGGTTCATTCACGATCAGCCAGGTAAGAAAAATGGCTTGCATAAATGGATTCCAGTGTGTGAAAAGTTCGTTTTGGAAACTTGTACATAACCCGATCTATTGTAGTGTCATTAAAGTTCCAGGTAAACACGGCGAACAGGAAGCATTTGTAAACGGTATTCATGAACCTCTAGTTACCGAAAGTTTATTCCGTCAGGTACAGTCAATCATAACCAAAGACAGAAACAAACGAGCATGTAAAGAAGTATTAAAAGCACAATTCCCCTTACGCGGATTTCTATCCTGCCCATGGTGTGATAAGAAAATGACAGCAAGCTTTTCGAGAGGAAAATTCTCGAAATACCCATATTACCATTGTAATACAAAAAGTTGTAAAGGAAGATTCAGGGCTGATGTGTTAAATACTTGCTACGAAGAAGCATTGAAGAAAATAAAACTCCGTCCTCAGGTCTTTGAACTTTTCAGCCTCGTATTAGAAGACGAAAACATTTTCTCTAGGCGCAGGGAATACCTTGATAGTCATAAAAAAATATTAGGATCTATCACAAAGCAACAGTTTCATATTTCAAAAGTGAGGCGATTTTTTCTGGATGAAAAAATTGACTTCGATGATTTCTCCAAATTAAAAAAGGAACATAATACAGTAATGAGTCAACTAACTCAGCAGTTAAACACCATTAAACAAAAACTGACAGATTGTAATAATAACAACAATATATGGCCAGATAGCCACTTTAATGTCTTCCGATCTTATAAGGAGCAGGATGTTGCTGGTAAAAGAGACATTGTCAATCGTTGTATGCCTGGATCAATAAATACAATAACTAAAAGTATCGACTATTTAAAGATTGACGAAGCCATATCCCTCATTGTTAAGTACCACAAATAATATCTAATCCAAATCATTAAAAAAGCAATAATCACCAAAACCTATGGACATGAATAATACAACTGAGGAGAGATTAAATGGGCTTTTTGCCAAGAAAAGTTTCAACTGAAAAGGCGATAAAACTATTGAGACAAGGCGGAATTCAGGTAACCAAGGAAGAAGCTGAAGTAATCCTAGACTTCCTATACCTCATCGCAAAAACATACAGGAAACAAATAGAAATGGAAAACCAGGATGAGCTTGAACCTGGGGATGAATCGAACTCTAAACCTCCGGTTTTCGTTTAGATTTCAATGTCTAAGTGAGATATTTCATTCACCACCATTAAAAGGAATTATGCTTTTTTAAGTGTAAACTTTGCAAAACCTTGTTTTATAAATTCATGCATAGCTTTCGACACAGATTTTTTTTCACCACTTTGAGCAATCGAATTGTATGAAATATAAACATCTTTTTTGTCTTCGCGTTTCACTGATAAATTTTTTGATTCATCTCGAGGATTAGTTTCAATAGACATAGTTCAAGATTTAAAATTTTAAGTATTTTTCCGAGAAACCGGTGTTATTCTGTATGTCAAAATAATGTTTCCTTTTTATCCAAATAAATCCATCGCCCTTTGTAACAACTGCTACATCTACAGGTCCGCCTACACTTTCATCACTGGAATCCGATGATGTGAATTTTCTTTTAATAGATGTGATGTTAACTAATGACTCGGCCAATTCCGCCATGTCCTCCTTGCCCATATGAGCTAATACTTCTAGGAGCGGGCCTGTAATTGCGGAAAATTGAAAATCATTTAATTTTTGGATGAGTTCTTGCCCAACATTATTGATAAAATCAACTATATCCTGTGCTTGAGTCTGGTCTGCCAAGAGTGGAGCGATACCAATCGCAACATCATTAAAGGAACTTTCTATTGATGTTTGCATTGTTTGGATGTACTTGGGGTCAACCCCTGTGAGAACTGTTTCTGTAACGTCAGCTTGGGCATACGGAATGATATTAGAATTAAGTTGGCCTGGTACAATTTTAGTGTCGCTCAATTCACGAATACGAGGGATATTACATAATGTTGAACCAACAAGTACTTGACAAGTCGATGGGTACATTTCATCGTCACCAAATCCAAAAAATACCAATCCACTTAAAACTTCAAAAATCCATTCGACATTTATCATTTGATAAAACAAGTCGTTAAGAGCATTTATACTCGCTGGCTTTAATAAGTATGTTGGATGTAATTCTACTATTTTACCTTGAATATAATTGGATACTTCTGTCAATTGCAATTGATGAAATGCTACAAACTCATCTTGGCTTTTCTGTATATAATCGGCTTTGTCTAATCCATCTATTATAGTTCTTTGCTCTGTGATCGATTCAGTGACAAATTGGTCATATTGAGCATCTATTTCATCTGCTTCCAGCCCTTGCGTATCGAACTGTCTAATTTTTGCTAGCACCGAATTAATAAGTGGGTGGTAAGTCTTTCCGCAAAATCCGTAAAAATTATCGCTTTTAAGTTCCGCACCAACATTGGGAACTAACGACTTAAGAAAAACTAGAAAATCATTTTTATAGCCTTCAATTGTACTAAAAGATTTATCCTTTAACTTCTGACGGTAAAGCTTAATTGCAGATTCAAGAGGAATGCCTAAGAAATCGGCAGAACTGTAAATGGCTATGCCGACAGGATGCACCTTTGAAAGTGTAAAAATTTTATTACTACGATTATAAACCTTTTTACCATTATTACCGGTTACCGTAACTGCACTATCAGCAGCTATAGCAAAAGCTCGAGAATTAAGGACACCTACTATTGCAGTCATAATTTAAATATACAGTATTGTGGAAGTCGAAATTATTCTGGGCTTGTGTATTTCAGAGCCAGAACATATTGGAAGTAAATAGCAAGTCGGGTGAACATGAACCTACTAACGAATCGAACTCTAAACTTCAAATTTCACCTTAATTTTCAAGCTTTTATCAATAAGTCAATTAGCAACAAGCGTCTAAAAAGAAAAAGTCGAACACCAATTAAGCTGAAACAGAAAAGCTCTAAAGTGCTATTTATCAAATAATTGATTGCACAAAAAAAGGAAACAATCAAAGTAGATCATTTCCTTAAGCGGAGACGGCGAGATTCGAACTCGCGATACGGTTTCCCGTATACACACTTTCCAGGCGTGCTCCTTCAACCACTCGGACACGTCTCCGGGTAAAACAGGAACAACTGACTGTTCCCGGTTTTGGGGTTGCAAAAATACGGGATCAGCGCTTAGAGACCGAATAAATTTTGCGCATTCTGTGAGGTTTGGTCAATAATCTCCTGCACATTGGTCTGCTTCAGATCGGCCAGTTTTTGAGCTACATAGGTAATATAACTACTTTCATTGCGCTTGCCGCGGAAAGGAACCGGCGCAAGATAGGGCGCATCAGTTTCCAACACCAGGTGGCGGGTGTGAATTTCCTCTATCACTTTGTCTAAACCGCCATTTTTAAAAGTGAGCACACCACCGATACCCAGGTAAAAACCCAGTTCTATCATTTGCCTGGCCTGCTCCACGGTGCCGGAAAAACAATGAAATACGCCTTTTAGGCTGCCTTTCTGATGCTCTCTTACTACCTGGATACATTCATCATTCGCATTGCGGGAATGAATGGCAATCGGCAAACCGTAATGTAATGCCCATTCTACCTGGCGGTGAAAAGCCTTGAACTGCTGCTCTTTAAATGTCAGGTCCCAATAAAAATCCAGCCCAATTTCGCCTACCCCAATAAAGGCACGGCCAGCAAGATATTCTTCCGCGATCTTTAATTCCTGCTCATAGTCTTCTTTCACGGAACAGGGGTGCAACCCCATCATTGCCAGGCAAAAACCGGGGTTTTCCTCTTCCAGTTTCAGCATATTCTCATGCGACTCTGAATCAATTGCGGGCAGCAAAACCTTGCTGAGCCCCGCTTCCCGGGCGCGTTGCAGCATAGCCGGCCTATCGTTGTTGAACTGGTTGGAATAAAGATGGGCGTGTGTATCTATTAATTGCATAATGGTCGCTTTGACAAAGATCAATTGAAATCTGAGGTATTTTACTCAACAAACAGTTGGAAATTTGTTTGCATAAATGAAAAATTACTTTACCTTTAAGCCAGTTTTCATAGGGTACGGATTAAAAACGGGCCAGGGTTTCTACCCAGGCCCTAAATTTTTATATGATTATCAGTTTTTTAGAATCAAGGTTCTATAAATAAGTAATTTTACTATAGCGTATGCGCTGAAAGGGGCGCTGCTAATTTTTCAAAACGATAGCCTCTTTTTTTGAAAAAATCTAACACTTCCGGCAACGCATATTCAAGCCTTTTCCACGCCTTCTCACTATCATGAAATACAATGATCGAACCTTTCTTTGCATTCAGGATTACATGTTGTAAACAGTTTTCTCCTGATAAGGTTTCATCAAAATCAGCGCTAAGCACGTCCCACATAATTACTTTCGCTTCCGGTTTCTTCATTGCCTGCGAAAGATTCTTTGCCTGGAAAGAAGTGATCCTTCCATAAGGCGGGCGGAACAATGCGGAATCAATATACTTCCCTGCCTCATGTATATCGGCGAGATACTCCTTATTGCCCGTCTTCCATCCATTCAGATGGTGCTGGGTATGATTGCCTACCGCATGACCCTCATCCAGGATCCTCTTATACACTTCCGGATAGGCCTGCACATTTTTCCCGATACAAAAGAAACTCGCTTTTGCTTCATGCTTTTGTAATTCGTCAAGCACAAATGGTGTAATAACCGGATGAGGGCCATCATCAAACGTGAGATACAAAAGTTTTTCCTTTACCGGCACGCTCCATACATAAGTTGAGTAGATCTTTTTAAGCCACCAGGGAGTTTTGATAAAATATTTCACCAACCAAAGATAACAATTGGATGGTTGAACGGCCCCTTCCCGCCTTACCGGTAAAACAAAACAGAAAGTAAATTTTCCTTACCAGTAAGAAAATAGTAGGGAACCGGTAAGTAAGTCTTACCGGTAAGGCGGGAAGACGGGAAGGAGTCGTTCAATCATTATCTTTGCCGCATGACTAAGAGACCACGTGTAAGATTTGCTCCCAGCCCCACCGGTGGTTTGCACCTGGGCGGAGTAAGAACGGTTTTGTATAATTATCTGTTTGCAAAAAAGAATGGCGGCGATTTTGTGCTGCGGATTGAAGACACCGACCAGAGCCGCTATGTGCCCGGTGCTGAAGAATATATTTTCAATTGCCTGGATTGGGTAGGCCTTACGCCCGATGAAAGCCCGCTGCATGGCGGCCCTTTCGGTCCTTACCGGCAAAGTGAACGCAAACCGATGTACCGGCAGTATGCTGAGCAGCTGGTAAAAGCCGGTCATGCCTATTACGCATTTGATACACCGGAAGAACTGGAAAAAATGCGGCAGGATTTTAAAACAGAACAAAATCCTTCCCCACAATATGATCATACCCTGCGTATGAAAATGCGCAATTCCCTTTCGCTGTCAGAAGCGGAGACACAGCAGTTGCTCAGCAACGGAGCCCGCCATGTGATCCGCATTAAAATGCCGGAACAGGAAACCATTTCTTTTACCGATATGATCCGCGGCGAAGTGAGCTTTGATACATCATTGGTAGATGATAAGGTTTTACTGAAGGCAGATAATATGCCCACCTATCATCTTGCTGTGGTGGTAGACGACTACCTGATGCAGATCACCCATGCCTTCCGTGGAGAAGAATGGCTGCCCAGTGCACCGGTACATATCCTTTGCTGGAAATATCTTTTCGGGCTTGATCAAATGCCACAATGGGCTCACCTGCCATTGATACTCGGCCCCAACGGGAAACTCAGTAAAAGAGATGGTGCAAAATATGGCTTCCCTGTTTTTGCGATGAACTGGACAGACCCTAAAACGAATGAGTTGACTGAAGGCTTTCGCGAAAAAGGATTTTTACCCGAAGCGTTCATCAACCTGCTGGCACTCCTGGGCTGGAATGATGGCACAGAAAAAGAGATCTTTACCAAAGAAGAATTGATCAACGCATTTAGCCTTGATCGCGTGCATAGCGCCGGCGCCAAATTCGATTATGAAAAAGCGAAATGGTTCAATCACGAATGGATAAAAAATGCTGATGCCTCTACTTTGAAGCCCGTTGTAAAAACAATACTGGAAGAAAAAGGGCTTACTGTAAATGATGAGGCATTACTGGAAAAAGTGATCGGCCTTGTCAAAGACCGCTGCACTTTGCTGCCTGATTTTTATGAGCAGGCCGGTTTCTTTTTTCAGCGGCCGGCAGTACTGGACACAGAATCAGTAAAACCCAAATGGAATGACGCCAAGAATCTTTTCTTTGCCGAAGTGATCCGCAATTTCGAGCTCAGCCCGGTATGGGAAGCACATGAACTGGAAGCCAACTTCAAAGAAATGGCAGCGGCTAATAAAATAAAACCAGGTGAAGTGCTGATGCCATTCCGGATCATGCTGGTGGGAGGGAAATTTGGACCTCATGTATTTGATATTGCCGCCCTTCTCGGAAAAGAAGAAACCATACACCGGATCAAAAACGCATTATCTTTATTTGCCTGATAACGGGTAAAAACTTCCATATGAACAGACCTGTCAGAGTTTTAGTTGCTAAAGTAGGGCTGGATGGCCATGACCGTGGCGCCAAAGTAATTGCCACCGCCCTGCGCGATGCCGGAATGGAAGTGATCTATACCGGCCTTCGCCAAACCCCTGAAATGGTAGTGAACGCAGCTTTGCAGGAAGATGTGGACGCGATCGGCATCAGCATCCTCTCCGGCGCCCACATGACGGTATTCCCCAAAGTGATTGAGCTGATGAAACAAAAAGGTATGGACGATGTACTCCTTACCGGTGGTGGTATTATTCCTGAAGATGATATGCAGCAACTGAATCAGCTTGGTGTGGGAAAGCTGTTTGCACCCGGTACGCCAACTACTGATATAGCGGGATATATTACTGATTGGGTGAAAGAGAATCGACAGTTTTGAGAGAAACTTATTACTGTAGAAGTATCTGACAACCCTTACAAATACCATTGTTTATATCTCAGCATCGCTTCAATAAAATAATAATCTCCATAAGTAAGCGGCACATCCACTTCTGATTTTCCCGGCAGATTGCCTACGCCATGCTTCAACAGGAACCCACCATTCTGACGGTATTTTGCGAGATATGTTTTGGAAGAAAGTGTGGTCAGTATTTTTTCAGCCATGGAAATATATCCTGTTCTTTCAGTTCCTTCTGTATACTGTGCCAGTTCCAGCAAGGCCGAAGCCATAATAGAAGCAGCAGATGCATCACGCAAGGTATGCTTATCGATAGGTGCATTGAAATCCCAGTAGGGAACACCGTCGGCCGGAAGATTAGGATGATTTAAAATAAATGCTGCGATCTTCCGTGCTTGCTCCAGGTAGGTTGCTTCCGTAGTAAAACGGTACATCATAGTGTAGCCATACAATCCCCATGCCTGACCACGGGCCCAGGCTGATTCATTGCTGTATCCCTGTGCTGTTTTTTTCTCCAGCACTTTACCGGTAGCAGGGTCATATTCCACTACGTGATAAGAACTGTTGTCTGCACGGAAATGATTTTTCATTGTAGTATTGGCATGAGCAATCGCAATAGCTTTGTATTTCGGCTCACGCCATTCATCACTTACCCAGTTGAGCAATTCCAGGTTCATCATATTGTCAATGATGACAGGACTTTTAGGTGCTGTCAAAGCCTGCCATGATTGTATCGCTTTGACCGCAGGCTTATACCTTTTGATCAATGTCTCAGCAGCAACAGCGCATACATCCCTGTAATCAGGGTTATGCGTGATCTTATAGGCATTTCCAAAACTGCAAAAGATCATAAAGCCTACATCATGGTTGGATGTCAGGTATTTCTCTTTCTCCTCCAAAGCAAGCCTTCTTTCTGCTTCTGAGCGGATAGCAGAGTCTTGTGTATAGGAATAAATATACCAGAGCGAAGCTGGAAAGAAACCACTGGTCCACCACCGGGTATCGCTTGAAATCAGCTTACCCTGTGCCGCATCATAAGAACGGGGCATTGAATCAATCGGTGTAAGGCTGGCCATGAACTTATATTGCCTGGCAGCCAGCTCCATATTTTTTTTGATAAGTTTTTCGATCTTCTTTTTTCCCTGTGCATGGATACACAAAGACAAACAGGAAAGGCAAAGCAGTAAGACTACCGGGATAAGATTTTGCCTGCGCAGCGAAGTAGCGGTCATGCAATGGATTTTTGATTGTCAACAAATATAATTTTAAAATCAGCCCCCGGTACCTGTGTGGGAAGATATTTGCGGCTTATCATTTACTTTTGAAAAAAAATGCCATGTATTCCAGCCTTTTAGTTGAAACCGCCAACCAGATCGCGACCATCACCATCAACCGCCCGGACAAACTCAATGCACTGAACAAAACAGTGATCGAAGAGCTCGGCAAAGCAATAGATGAAGTGATCAGCGATCCTTCTATCCAATCAGCTATTATCACTGGCAGCGGGCCCAAGGCTTTTGTAGCCGGTGCTGATATCAGTGAATTCAGCTCATTGGATGCTGCAGGTGGTAAAGCACTGGCGCAAAAGGGACAGGATATCGTTTTCTCCAAAATTGAGAACAGCCCCAAACCTATTATCGCTGCAGTGAATGGATTTGCTTTAGGAGGTGGTTGTGAACTGGCAATGGCCTGTCATTTCCGAGTAGCCAGTGAAACAGCGAAGTTTGGACAACCTGAAGTGAACCTTGGCCTGATACCTGGCTATGGAGGTACGCAACGCCTGGTGCAACTCATCGGTAAAGGCAGGGCAATCGAATTACTGATGACGGGTAATATGATCGACGCTGCAACTGCCCTGCAATATGGCCTGGTAAATCATGTGGTAAAAGCAGAAGAACTCCTCGACAAAGCCAGTTCAATTTTAACACTGATCAATTCGAAAGCGCCACTGGCGATCGCAGGTTGCATCAAAACAGCCAATGCTGTGTTCAATGAAAAACTGGATGGATATGCGATCGAAATAGAAACATTCGGCAAACTGATCGCCACTGCCGATGCCAAAGAAGGTGCTGCTGCTTTTATGGAAAAAAGAAAAGCTTCTTTTAAAGGGCAGTAAGTTCCTCGGGCAATAAGTAAGCACTGATCTCTTTAATAACAGGAGCTCCCTTTGCATCACGGATAAGCAACCGGATGCTGCTGATATCCTGCACCGGGAATACAAGTATCCGTTTTCTTCCGATAGTAGTAATATCTATATGCTTTACTTCCTGTATACCATTTAATAATATCAGTTTGGCAGATTTTACTTTTTGCCCATTTGTCAGGCCTTCCTGCAACACGACACAATTGACTTTTCTGACAGAATCGAATTTCACCCACAGGCTTGTATTCTTATAATCCGCGAGCGTTTCAGCGCTCGCCGGATCGCCATCTGTAAACTTTGTTCTCCTGAAAATACCTCCTTTGGTATGCAGTTCAGCCTTGCTGCCAAAGGCAAGATTATTTGCAAAGCTTTCATCACGCAGCGCTTTGAATCCCATTAAAGCGGCTGAATCCTTTTCATTGATCAATCCACGCCTGTCGGGCGGTACATTCAATAATAAGTTAGCACCCCGGCCTACTGACTTAAGATACAAATCGAATAACTGTTGCGGTGTTTTCACTTTATCATCTTCTTCAGCATGATAGAACCAGCCTGGCCTGATGCTTACATCACATTCAGCAGGGATCCAGTTCCGTCCGTTTATATTTCCCTGGTTAAGCGTATCCGTTGGAGGCGCGCCTTCTCCTCTTTTAAAGCCTGCGGTGTCGAGATAGTTCCAGTTGGTTTCACCAGCTATTCCTTTTTCATTACCTACCCATCTTATATCGGGACCTATATCACTGAACACAACCGTATTGGGCGCAAAACGTCGCATCGTTTGTTCAAAACGCCTGAAATCATACTCCTGTTTTTTGCCATTAGGGCCTTCGCCATCGGCGCCATCCCACCAGAATTCAAAGAAAGGGCCATAATGGGTAATCAGTTCTTTCATGGTATTTACGTACACATCATTGTAAGCAGGCGTTCCATATTGCGGGTGATTCCTGTCCCAGGGTGAAAGATAAACGCCGAACTTCAAACCATATTCCTTGCAGGCTTTGGATAAGTCCCTTAACACATCTCCTTTTCCATTCTTCCACTGGCTTTGTTTTACGGTATGTGTTGAATACTGGCTTGGCCACAGGCAAAATCCGTCATGATGTTTGGCGGTGATAATAATGCCTTTGGCGCCGGATTGTTTGGCAATCCGCGCCCATTGGCGGCAGTCAAGCTCTGTAGGATTGAAGATATCAGCCTGCTCATCACCATGGCCCCATTCTTTATCCGTAAACGTATTTGGCCCGAAATGAATGAACCAATAGTATTCCATATCATGCCAGGCAAGCTGCTGTTTGGCAGGAA
Organism: Chitinophagaceae bacterium; assembly: GCA_036262095.1. Classification (GTDB taxonomy): domain Bacteria; phylum Bacteroidota; class Bacteroidia; order Chitinophagales; family Chitinophagaceae; genus Terrimonas_A. Next base: position 19,964 of record DATAJQ010000110.1, read on the forward strand.
GGGCTTGCTTTTGCGCCTGCACGATATTGAAAAAAAAGAAAAGAACGGTAACACTAAAAATCCTTTTCATATTTTCCTTTTTATTTTAATACTAATTCAACAACCGTGTCCGGTCCGTTCAACACTATTCCATCTAAAGATAACATCACATTCTCTTTCTGCTGTCTGAACTTTATCGTCGTGCCTGCTCCCATCACTTTAGCTGATGCAATTTTAAAGGAGCCTGGAATAACGATCTGTCTATCCACCGGCATGCTGAACAGGTGCACATAAATATGTTTATCTTTTTGTGTGGTCACACCCCAGGCTTGTGGGTCAAGTGGCCCCTTTCTTGTTCCATACACGCTTTCGCCGAATTGCTGCAGCCATTGCCCGGCTGCTGCAAGTGTGTCAACAAATTCCGGTTGTATCTGCCCGCTGGGCATAGGTCCTATATTCAACAACAGGTTGGCATCACGGCCCACAGCGCCTGCCAGCAGCTGTATCACCTGGCTTACTGTTTTATACTTTCTGTCGGTTATATTATAACCCCATGATCCATTGATCGTTTCGCAGGTCTCTAATGGCAGGGCCGATGCTTGCTGAAAGCTTAATCCTGATTTGTTTTCGCCAGGCAGATCACGTTCAAACATCTGGAAGTCTTCACCAGCTATTGGTGTCAGGTGATGATTATTGCCAATAAGGCATTGTGGTTGCAGGCGATGAATCAGTTCATATATTTCGGGATATTTCCAGTCGATACGTGAGGAGCGGTCGCCATGTCCTTCAGGGTTGGTCTGATCCCAATGACCATCAAACCAGATAGACATGATCTGACCATAATTAGTGAGCAGTTCTGTTAATTGATTTTTCATGAACTGCAGGTAAGAAGCATAGTTGCTTTTTTCTGTGCGGCCTGTGCCTTTACCGGTACGGCCGGTTTCATAAGGATAATCGCTGCGGAACCAATCGAGCGTGGAATAATAAAGACCGAGCTGCATGCCTTGTTTATGACATTCTTCAGCCAGCATTTTCAATACATCCTTTCCATAAGGCGTATTGGTGATCTTCCAATCTGATTGTTTGGTGTCCCAATTGGAAAAGCCATCGTGGTGGCGTGTGATGAACACAATGTATTTCATACCTGCATTCTTTGCTGTAGCCACCCATTTGGCTGCATCGAAATCAACAGGGTTAAAGGCTCTGAGAAGACGTTTGTAGTCTTCCACTTTAATGTTCCTGTTGTTCATCACCCATTCACCATCGGCCAGCACGCTGGACAATCCCCAATGGATGAACATGCCATAACGGTTATCGCGAAACTGTTGCCTGGCAGCAAGGTTTTCCTGTGTTGGAACATATTCCTGGGAGATGCCGGAAAAGAAGAGAGTGAGGAGGAATGAGATCAGTATAATTTTTGTTCTCATGCAAGCGATTTTAATTCAAACTTACATCAACCTTCTCCCAAAAGCTAAAATACCTTTACCCCGATATCCCTAACTTTGCCACCCAAATCATTTTTTCATCTTTTCTCTAAATACACGTTATGGGATACAGAATAGAAAAAGACACCATGGGCGAAGTGAAAGTACCTGCTGAAGCTTATTACGGAGCGCAAACACAACGCAGCATTGATAATTTCCAGATAGCCCAGGACATCAATAAAATGCCTAAAGAGATCATCAGGGCTTTCGCTTATCTCAAAAAAGCAGCAGCGATCACCAATTTCGAAGCCGGCGTTTTACCCAAAGAAAAATCAGACCTCATCGGCCAGGTATGTGATGAAATACTGGAAGGTAAACTGGATGCTTATTTCCCCCTGGTGGTATGGCAAACCGGGTCCGGTACCCAAAGTAATATGAATGTGAATGAAGTGGTCGCTTACCGTGGCCATGTGATCAAAGGAGGTGCATTAACGGATAAAGATAAATTCCTGCACCCCAATGATGATGTCAACAAATCACAATCATCCAACGATACCTTTCCAACGGCCATGCACATTGCGGCCTACAAGATTTTGCTGGAAACCACTATTCCCGGCATTCAAAAATTGCGTGACACGCTGGCTGCCAAAAGCAAGCAGTTCATGAATGTGGTAAAGATCGGCCGCACGCATTTTATGGATGCGACCCCTCTTACAGTGGGACAGGAATTCAGTGCTTATGTATCACAGCTGGACCATGGCCTGAAAGCCATTAAGAATACACTGCCTCACTTAAGTGAGCTTGCTTTGGGTGGCACAGCAGTAGGCACCGGTATCAATACTCCTGATGGTTATGCAGTAAACGTTGCAAAACATATTGCCAAACTAACAGGTATTCCTTTTGTAACGGCAGAAAATAAATTTGAAGCGCTTGCAGCACATGATGCTATTGTGGAATCGCATGGGGCACTGAAGACTGTAGCCGTAAGCCTGATGAAGATCGCTAATGATATCCGCATGTTATCGTCCGGTCCGCGCAGTGGAATTGGCGAATTATTCATCCCCGATAATGAGCCGGGCTCGTCCATCATGCCGGGTAAAGTGAATCCCACACAATGTGAGGCACTGACCATGATAGCCGCACAGGTTTTGGGAAATGATGTGGCTATCAATATCGGTGGCGCTACCGGTCATTTTGAACTAAACGTGTTTAAACCGGTAATGATCTACAACTTCCTGCACAGTGCAAGACTGATCGGCGACGGCTGTGTTTCATTCAACGACAAATGTGCTGTTGGTGTTGAACCGATCGAAGCAAATATCAAAAAGCATGTCGACAATTCATTGATGCTGGTAACAGCGCTCAATACCAAAATCGGTTATTACAAAGCAGCAGAAATTGCCCAGAAAGCACATAAGGAAGGAACGACACTGAAAGAAATG
>DATAJQ010000111.1:0-1666 GCA_036262095.1 Chitinophagaceae bacterium
ATAAAGCCGCCATATAATATTAACCAGGCTACACAGGAACTGGCTTTGCAGGCGCTGGAAGAAACAGGACAGGTAAATGATATGATCAAAGAGATCGTAGCCATGCGGGATGAACTGGCGAATGTATTCCGCCGGATGCCATTGATCGAGCATGTATACCCTTCAGATGCAAACTTCCTGCTGGCTAAAGTGAGAAATGCAAAAGAAGTGTATGAGTACCTGCTGGAGCAAGGCATTGTAGTGCGCGACAGAAGCAATGTGCAATTATGTGAAGGATGCCTTCGCATCACTATCGGAACAGAAGCAGAAAATACTTTACTGGTAGATGCCATGATCGGGTATATGAAACTTGCAAGCAAAGCGAAATAATTAAAACACTTTATAATGCCAAAACGCGTATTATTCCTGGATCGCGACGGAGTGATCCTGCAGGAGCAACCACCGGATTACCAGCTCGACTCGCTGGACAAGATCCATTTTATGAAAGGCGTGATTACGAACCTTTCCCGCATCGCTACCTCGCTGGACTATTACAAAGTGCTTATCACTAACCAGGACGGCATGGGCACAGCTATTTTTCCCGAACACACGTTCTGGCCTTACCAGGAACTGATGATCCGCACGCTGGCCGGTGAAGGATTTGTGTTTGATGAAGTGCATATCGATAAAACATTCGAGCATGAGAACCAGCCCACACGCAAGCCGGGAACAGGATTGCTTACACATTTCCTTGATCCGGAAAAGTATGACCTGGCCAATTCATTCATGGTCGGCGACCGCTGGTCGGATATGCAACTGGCAAAGAACCTGGGTGTAAGAGGCATACTGATCAGATCTCCTCATCTTCCGCTGACACCTGCGCAGGAAGATGAATACAGGGAAGTGATAGCGCTGGCAACCGATGACTGGGACGAGATCTATGCTTTCCTGAAAAACGGTTTGCGGAAAGTAAGGCATGAGCGAAATACCAATGAAACCCGCATCAGTATTGAGCTGAATGCGGACGGATCAGGCAAAGCAGCTATTCATACAGGCATTGGCTTCTTTGATCACATGCTTGAGCAGATCGCCAGGCATGGAAAGCTTGATCTTTCCATTCAATGCAAAGGAGACTTGCAGATCGACGAGCATCATACTATTGAAGATACCGGTATTGCTTTAGGTGAAGCATTTGCTAAAGCGCTTGCAGATAAGACAGGCATGGAACGCTATGGTTTTGCGCTGCCAATGGATGATGCCGATGCAAAAGTGCTGATCGATTTTGGCGGCCGCAACTGGATCGTATGGGATACGGCTTTCAAAAGGGAAAAGATAGGAGAGATGCCGACAGAGATGTTCTTTCATTTTTTCAAATCTTTCAGTGATGCAGCAAAATGCAATCTCAATATCAGTTGCAATGGCGAAAATGAACATCATAAGATAGAAGCAATATTCAAAGCATTTGCTAAAGCCATCAGGATGGCGGTCAAAAAAGACCCGTTCAGTAATTATTTGCCGAGTACAAAGGGAGTGTTATGAACACAGCTATTGTAAAATATAATGCAGGCAATATCCAATCCGTGCTTTTTGCAATGGAAAGGATCGGCGCACCGGCAATGGTGACGGATGATCCTGAACTTATCCGTAAAGCAGACAAAGTGATCTTTCCCGGAGTAGGTGAAGCCAG
>DATAJQ010000112.1:0-14453 GCA_036262095.1 Chitinophagaceae bacterium
ATGAAGTTTTTAGAGAATGAGGAAATTAGTTCTGCCACCCGCGGGGAAGCGGGACTTGGCGGGGGCAAAGGTAAAAGAAAGTTTCCCGTTTGGGAGGTCAAAACAAAGTTATTTCTTTAGCTCTTCCAGTACTTTGTCCATAGGCATCGACCCTTCAAAAACCGAGATAAGCTCCTGTTTTTTATTATAAAATGCCAGGAAAGGGAAAGAACGGATATTGAAAAAAACGGGCAGCATGAAGTTGGAATCCTTGCCCATTTTGATGTTTTTGTATTTGCTCAGGCCGTAATGATTATAATACTCCTTCATCTTGTCGAAGGCCATAGGAGTGGCCATGATGATCTGTACATCCTTGAAGTCATTGATGCGCTTGATCAGTTCTTCTGTTTCATGTTTGCAATGATCACAATCGGGGCTGAACAGCATGATCATCGTTGGTTTTTTCTTGCTCAGGTTTTCTTTGGTGAGAGTCGTGACACTATCTGTCAGTAATAGCTTAAAAGGCGGCACGTTCGGGAATTTCTTATAGGAAGGAATTGCTGAAGCGCCCTGCTGGGCCATTCCGTTAAAACTTACCAGGAGGCCAAGGACCATTATGAGTGTGCTGATGCGGATACGTCTTACTGTTTTCATCTCCCGTGATTTTATTCAAAGAAACGAATTTTATGCCCACGAGGATAACAATATCCACACTATTCCCTTTGTGCTCTTTGCTGTCTTGGTGGGAAATAGTCTCCCACCAAGACAGCAAAGAGCACAAAGAATAATGAGTAAAATAAGAGCAGATTTTTGAGGGGTGCAGGCAATTTTAACATTTTCAGGGAAAGAAAATTTGGTTATCTACGAATAATTCGTAAATTTTACGAAAATTTCGTAGATATGGAGAAGTTGACTTACCAGGAAGAAGAAGCCATGCTGGCCATCTGGAAAGCGGGCGAAGGGAATATCAAGTCCTTCATGGAGCAGATGAGCACTTCATTGCCTTACACTACTGTTGCTTCAACGGTAAAGAACCTGGAAAAGAAAGGTTATCTCGGCAGCCGCCTTTTGGGCAATACTTATTTGTATAAGGCCATTATTTCAGAAGAGGAATACAAAAAGAAATTCATGGGAAACGTGGTAAAAGAATACTTTGATAACTCTTATAAAGAGCTGGTGAATTTTTTCGTGGAGCAGAAAAAATTATCAGCCCGTGAACTGAAAGAGATCATCGATATGATCGAAAAAGGAAACAAATAAATTCTTCCCATGCCTGTTATGTTTCAATACCTGCTGAAGTTTTCCCTTAGTTTGGGGATCATATATCTTTTTTACCAGTTCCTGCTCCGCAGGCTGACCTTTTATAATTGGAACAGGATTTACCTGCTTGTATACACTGCTTTATGTTTCTTTCTTCCATTGATCAATATCACTCCTGCGCTTGAAAACAATAACTGGCAAACAGGCAGGATAGCCAGTATTATTCCTGCCTGGCAGATATCAACAGCATCCGTACATGAAATAGGAGAACCGGCCACTGATACGCCCTGGAACTATTGGACCGTGCTGGCTTTATTGTTATTAACCGGAACCATCGTATTTCTTTCTGTTTTTATTATCCGTTATATTTCGTTTCTGCGTATCCGCCGGCAGGCAACCCTTTTGTCTGGGGGATCATTGAGCGTTTACCAGGTGGATAAAGACATTATCCCTTTTTCTTTTGGCAATGCCATTTTTATCAATCATACCCTGCATAATGAGGAAGAACTGCGTGAGATCATCCGGCATGAATTTGTGCATGTACGACAAAAGCACAGCATTGATATTATTTGGGCCGAACTGTTATGCATGATCAACTGGTACAATCCATTTGTTTGGCTGCTGCGCAAAAGCATAAGGCAGAACCTGGAATTCATTGCCGACCACCAGGTGATCAGGAGCGGCCTGGATAAAAAGCAATACCAGTATATGCTGTTAAAAGTTATCGGTAACAATCATTTTAGTATAGCCAGTCAGTTTAATTTTTCTTCATTAAAAAAACGTATAGCCATGATGAACAAAGTTCAAACCTCGAAGCGGCAGTTATTTCGCCTGCTGTTGTTATTACCTGCAGTTGCTGCGCTACTGCTTGCTTTCCGTCAAAAGAACATTACCCAGGATGCCCGTTTGCCAGAAGCCAGCCTGGCACAAGCTTCTGCCTTACCCGCACCCTCAACGGTTTCTGCCCCGGAGAATGCTGAAGCCACTTCTATTATGCAGATTAGCGATCCCCTTGACACGATACCTGTAAATGAAAAAGGTTATCAGGTAAGTGTGCATGATAATAACGGGAATTGCACGATCATAATAAAAGATAAAGACAACAAAGTAGTAAAGAAGATCTTAATGACAGATTGGAATAAGGACCCGGAGCATTATGAAGAACTTTATGGTGAATTGCCTCCTCCGCCTCCGCCTGTTCCACCGGTTCCTGCCATTGCTCCTGCCGGAGCTCCGGCTGCGCCTCCTGTTGCTCCTTCAGCGGAAATACCTGTGCCCCCGGCACCTGCCATGACGGAAGCTGCATCTGCAACTCCTCCCGTGCCGCCAACACCACCTGTTATTCAGATGCCGGCTGGTGTAAAGAGCATGACCATCAGCAATAACCAGGTTATCCTGATCGATAAGAAAGATAAAAAGGAGACCTATGATCTGAACGATCCTGCACAGAAAGCAGCATTTGAAAAGAAGTATGGAAAATTTCTCGAACAGGAGCCAGCGCCAAAAGCAAAACCTGCTGCCGTACGTAATTTCACTTATCAGTTTATGCCATTCATGTCTTTATCTTCTGATACGGGTTGCTGAAATACTCAACCCAATTAATACTTTCTTTTGCAGCCACTGTCCTGGCCAAAATTGAATATATCTTTCCAGCCGGCTCCCTCTTTGGTTTACGGAGGCCAACCCCTATCTTTGCCGCCTCAAAAAAGATTTTTTATGGCAAATACTTCAGATATCAGCCGTGGTATGATCATCAAGTTGGATGGCAGTCTTTACTCCGTTGTTGAATTTGGTGAAAACAAAACGGCCCGTGCGGCGGCTAAAGTGTGGGCAAAACTGAAAGGGGTGGATAATAACCGCTCTATTGAAAAAACCTGGAACTCAGGAGATAACATTTATCCTGTGCGCGTAGAGAAAAGGGCTTACCAGTTTCTTTACAAAGATGATACAGGGTATAATTTCATGGACAACGAGACTTTCGAACAGATCGCTCTTCAGGAAAACCTCGTTGATGCCCCTCAGTTCTTGAAGGATGGCCAGGAAGTGTCTGTATTGATCAATACAGAAACAGAACAGCCCATGAGCGTGGAGCTGCCCGATAAGATCGTAATGCTGGTAACTTACACAGAACCAGGTCTTAGAGGCGATACAGCTACTCGCACGCTCAAGCCTGCTACTGTTGAAACCGGTGCTACTGTAAGCGTGCCCCTGTTTGTAAATGAAGGTGAACTGATCCGCGTCAATACCAAGACCGGTGAGTATGTGGAAAGGGTGAAGGAATAAAAGGAACTTTAGAAAAAAGGCCTGGAATTACTCGATTTCAGGCCTTTTTTCATAGATTTTACCTGATTTCGGGCCAAAAACGGGAAAAAATACTTGATTTGCTGAAATTGATTTCCCTATCTTAGCCGCCTTATTAAGTAAAAATTAAAAAATCAAAATTCAAAAGCCTGATTATCTGTATCGCCTGGCAGGATCTTTTACTTTTTACTTTTGCATTTTAAATTTAAAAGTTACCGGATCATAACATTTTGTAAGGCAAATGCTATGATCTGTTTAGAAAAATAAAATACCTGTTAAATTGAAAAACATGGACTTTAAACAGATCCAGGAGTTGGTCAAGATGATCAACAAATCAAACATCGGAGAGCTGACAATCGAGCAAAAAGACTTCCGGATTACCATCAAGCAAAAAGAAGAGCAGGTGACACAGGTTGTCCAGGCTATGCCCGCTGCCCCGGTTTATTCTGCTCCTCCACCGCCTGCTGCCGGTCAGCTGGTAGCCCAGGCTGCTGAAAAAGCGAAAGCTCCTGAAGCGGCCACTCCTTCCAACCTTATTACTATCAAGAGCCCGATGATCGGTACTTTCTATCGCAAGTCGTCGCCCGACAAACCCAACTTCGTTGAAGTGGGTGATGAAGTAGCTCCGGGTAAAGTGGTTTGCATCATCGAAGCCATGAAGCTTTTCAATGAGATCGAAAGCGAGATCAGTGGTAAAATCGTAAAAGTATTGGTAGAAGATGCTTCACCGGTGGAATACGATCAGCCTTTGTTCCTTGTAGAACCATAATGGTTTAAAGTTTAAAATGTTTAATAGTTTAAGAGTTTGGGGGTGATCCGTTAAACTTTTAAACCCTCAAACCCTTAAACCTTGAACGATGTGGGGGTTGTGATTTTTTAATCTTAATTGACTATTCGTGTTTAAAAAAATACTGATCGCAAACCGTGGTGAGATTGCACTTCGTGTAATCAGGACCTGCCGGGAAATGGGCATTAAAACGGTAGCTGTTTATTCTACAGCCGATCGCGATAGCCTGCATGTGAAATTTGCAGATGAAGCCGTTTGTATCGGCAAACCTCAAAGCAGCGATTCTTATCTCAATATTGCACATATCATGGCAGCAGTGGAGATCACCAATGCCGATGCTGTGCATCCCGGTTACGGCTTCCTGGCAGAGAACGCCAAGTTTGCCCGTATCTGCAATGACCATGGCATCAAGTTCATCGGCCCCACCGCTGAGATGATCAATGGAATGGGAGATAAGATCACCGCAAAAGAAACCATGATCAAAGCCGGTGTGCCTGTAGTGCCCGGTGGCGAAGGATTATTACAAAGCCTTGATGAGGCCAAAGGCCTCGCCCGTAATATGGGCTATCCTGTTATCCTTAAAGCTACTGCCGGTGGTGGTGGTAAAGGCATGCGCATTGTATGGCAGGAGAGCGATATGGAAAAAGCATACGATACTGCCAAAGCTGAAGCTGCTGCTGCTTTCAAGAATGATGGCATCTATATGGAAAAATTTGTGGAAGAACCCCGCCACATTGAGATACAGGTAGCCGGAGATCAATATGGTAATGTTTGCCATCTCAGTGAAAGGGACTGTTCTATCCAGCGCAGGCACCAGAAACTGGTGGAAGAATCACCTTCTCCATTTATGACGGATGAACTCCGTGCCAGAATGGGAGAAGCTGCCAAGAAAGCTGCCGGCGCCATCAATTATGAAAGCGTGGGCACGATAGAGTTCCTGGTTGATAAGCACCGGAATTTCTATTTCATGGAAATGAATACCCGTATCCAGGTAGAGCATTGTGTAACAGAAGAAGTGATCAACTTCGATCTGATCAAGGAACAGATCAAAATTGCAATGGGCGAACGCATTTCAGGAGAAGACTATATCCCGCAGATGTATTCCATCGAATGCCGTATCAATGCAGAAGATCCTTATAATGATTTCCGCCCTTCACCCGGCCGCATCACTACGCTGCACCAGCCCGGTGGTCATGGGGTGAGGGTTGACAGCCACGTGTATGCAGGTTATGTGATCCCGCCGTATTATGATTCCATGATCGGTAAGCTGATCACAGTAGCCCGCACCCGCAATGAAGCGATCGATACTATGTACCGTGCACTCAGCGAATACGTGATCGAAGGGGTGAAAACGACTATTCCTTTCCATCTTCAACTGATGCAGGATGAAAGGTTCAGAAGCGGTGATTTTAATACAAAGTTCCTGGAGTCATTCCAACTCAGATAAAACTTTATCCCGGCGAAATGCCGGGATTTTTTTGCCCACAGCTTTTCGTTTGCCCACAACTTTCTTAATGTCTTTGTGATCTTTGTCGTCTTCGTGGGATATTGTTCCCCGAAGACGACAAAGATCACAAAGAAAAAACTCTTGTGGGCGTTTTTCATTTTCTTACCGATCTTTAGGAGAGTAAACTAAACTGCCAATGAAAAAAGCGTTGGTCCCACTACTCCTGTTCGTGTCTTTTATTTCAGCAGCTCAATCAGCGAAACGCATTCATCGGAAAGCTATTGTTGTTGATACACACAACGACGTGCTCAGTTCCCTTACGCTGAAAGGTATTGATATCTCGCATCGGCAAACGCAAGGCCAGAGCGATCTCGACCGCTGGAAGGAGGGAGGATTGGATGTTCAGTTTTTCTCTATATGGACAGGTGAAAAACCCCGTGGCAAATCTTTCTACCTCGATGCCAATGAGGAAATAGATTCCCTTAAGCGGCTGATACTTCGTAATTATAATCGTATGGCGGAGATCACGTCTTACAGAAGTATAAAGAGAGCAGTAAAGAAAAGCAAACTTGCCTGTCTTATCGGTGTGGAAGGTGGCCACATGATGGAAGATGATCTGGCTAAACTGAACGCACTATACCTCCGCGGTATGCGGTACCTCACACTGACCTGGAACAACAGCACTTCATGGGCCAGCAGTGCCATGGATGAAACAGAACATCCGGGTAGTCTCAAGCAAAAAGGGCTTACTGAATTTGGTAAGCAGGTAGTAAAAAAACTGAATGAGCTTGGCGTAATGGTTGATGTTTCTCATGTAGGTGAACAAACATTTTATGATGCTATCGCCACTACTACCAAACCTGTTCTTGCTTCACACAGTTCAGTCTGGGCGCTTTGCCCCGTATTCCGCAACCTGAAAGATGATCAGATAAAAGCTGTAGCAAAGAACAAGGGAGTGATCTGTATTAATTTCTATTCAGGCTTTATCAGTAAGGCTTATGCCCAACGCCAGGAGCAAATTGATGGAAACGAACGCAAGCGTATCCAGGATTCGCTATTTGCAATAACAAAAGATTCAGCACAGATGCGCAGGCAATGGCGGGAATATTACCATACTGAAATGGAAAAGCTGCGCCCTTCCATAGCTGATGTCGTAGATCATATCGACTATATCGTAAAACTTGTTGGAGATAGCTATGTAGGCATTGGCTCCGATTTTGATGGGGTAAGCTCGTTACCGGTTGGCCTGGATGATGTGACTACCTACCCAAAGATCGCAGATGAACTGGTCCGCCGCGGTTATTCCAAAAAATCAATAAAGAAAATATTAGGAGGGAATGTATTACGGGTAATGAAGGCAAATTTCAATTAACCGGAATACCTTACCGGTAGAACTTACCGGTAAGGTGGGAAGAATTCTCCACTAAAGAAAAAGCCTCCCGGAAAAATCCAGGAGGCTCGCGTTTTCTCGTGTGTGATAAAACTTATCTCAGGAACAGCATTTCCCTGTACTTCGGCAAATACCATTCCTTATCATCTACCAGCAGTTCGAGCTTGTCTACATGGTAGCGTATCTGATCAAAGAAAGTATCTTTTACCTGGCTTTGGTAAGCAATAGCTTTCGTGCGGGTGTCCTGGATAGCATTGCAGATTTTTCTTGCTTCAATCATTTTTTCAACCAGGTCACTGGCTTTGTTGATATGCTCGGAGATCTTGTCCAGTATTTGTTTCTGGTTGCTGTAAGCTGATTCAGGCAGGCCTGCTTCTTTCAGGCCGCTGATGTTTTTAGCCAGCAGGTTCTGATAGCGGATAGCAGGGGGAAGAACGTGGCTGGTGGCCAGTTCACCCATAATGCGTCCTTCGATCTGAACTTTCTTGATATATTTTTCCAGTTCGATCTCGTGGCGTGCTTCCAGTTCTGAGTGTGAATAGATATTATTGCTTTCAAACAGGTGCTTGGCTTTTTCTGTAACCATTGCATCCAGCGAGAGCGGAGTGGTTTTAACATTGGGCAGACCTCTTTTCTCTGCTTCTTTTTCCCATGCCTCGCTATAGCCGTCGCCTTCAAACAAGACTTTTTCGCTGGCAACGATATATTCGCGGATCACGTGCATGATAGCGATCTCTTTCTTTTCTCCTTTTTCAATAAGGGCATCCACATCCTTCTTGAATTTCTTCAGCGTTTCAGCCATTACCGTGTTCAGAACAGTCATGGGGTTGGCGCAGTTGGCTGAAGAACCTACAGCGCGGAACTCGAATTTATTGCCTGTGAAAGCAAATGGAGAAGTCCTGTTGCGGTCGGTATTATCCATCAGCAGTTCAGGAATGCTTTTATGGATATCGATCTTCAGCATACTTTCATCCTGTTCGTCGAATTTATCTCCTACTCTTTCCTTAACGTCCTGCAGCACTTTAGAGAGGTATTGACCGATGAATACGGAAATGATGGCAGGAGGAGCTTCGTTGGCACCCAGGCGGTGATCGTTGGGGGCTGAAGCAATAGACGCTCTCATCAGATCTGCATAATCATGTACTGCTTTGATGGTGTTTACGAAGAACGTCAGGAACATCAGGTTGGTCTTTGGCGTTTTGCCGGGAGCCAGCAGGTTTACACCGGTATCGGTGGCCATGCTCCAGTTGTTGTGCTTGCCGCTTCCATTGATGCCGGCAAATGGCTTTTCATGAAACAGTACACGGAGTTTATGACGGAGGGCTACTCTCGACATAATATCCATCAGCAATGTATTATGGTCAACAGCAAGGTTGATCTCTTCAAATATAGGAGCGCACTCAAATTGAGCGGGAGCCACTTCATTATGACGTGTGCGCAGGGGAATACCAAGTTTATAACACTCGGTTTCGTAATCCCGCATGAATGCATACACTCTTTCAGGAATGGAACCGAAGTAATGGTCTTCCAGTTGCTGGTTCTTGGCAGAGTTGTGTCCGAAAACAGTGCGTCCGCACATTACCAGGTCAGGACGTGCATTGAACATTGCTTCATCGATAATGAAATATTCCTGCTCCCATCCGAGTGTGGCAGATACTTTGGAAACATTTTTATCGAAATAATTACAAACGTCAACAGCCGCTTTGTTCAGCGATTCAACGGCTTTCAGTAGAGGAGCTTTATAGTCCAGCGATTCACCGGTATAAGAAACGAATGCAGTAGGGATGCAAAGTGTTTTGCCTTCTCCTATCTCCATAATGAATGCAGGAGAAGAGGGGTCCCATGCTGTGTAACCGCGTGCTTCAAAAGTAGCACGCAGGCCGCCACTGGGGAAAGAAGAAGCATCAGGTTCCTGTTGTATTAAAGAATCTCCTTCAAATTGCTCAATAGGAGTGCCGTCACTCTTAAGCGTAAAGAAAGAATCATGTTTTTCAGCAGTAGTACCTGTAAGCGGCTGAAACCAGTGTGTAAAATGGGTAACACCTTTACTTTCAGCCCAGGCACGGATGCCGGTGGCAATTTGATTGGCTACAGCCCGGTCAATTTTCTGGCCGGCTTTAATAGAGCCGATCAGGCTCTTATAAGCTTCATCACTTAAATATTCACGGGCAGTTTTCAGGGTAAATACATTGCTGCCGAAAATGGCAGTGATTTTTTTAGAGCCCTCTACCTCAGTTGCCGGGGAAGCGTTCAGCTTGGAGATTGCATTAAAACGAAGGGACATAAATTTTCTAGTTTTAAGCAAAGCAAAGAAATTAGAAGATTTACGCCAATTTTTTTTGGCTAATCTGAGTTTTTGGGTCGAAAATGTGGAAAAATCTAAAAAAATAAGGATGAGCTATGCTGATTTTTGCGATCTGGTTAATATTTATTTGAATTATTTATTTTTATAATGTTGCGGAAGGACGATATTGGAAGCTTTTTCCAGTCAATGCAGGCCGCTATGATCGGTATCAATAGCGGCAATGCAATGCTCCTGTACCGTACAATAGCTCCCAGGTTATTGACACTGAATCCAATGGTCAGTAAAAGCGACAGGGCAAAGAAAATGCAGAAATAGACCAGCTTCAGGTCTTTCGTTACGCCTTTTTTGTGCCAGATAAGAAAGGCAAGGAATAGCAATATCAGTAGTAATATCTCTACAGCTGCTGCCATAGAAAACAAATGGTGGATATCGCTCGGGTAGGGGCGGAAAGCAGAAAGTGTGATAGCTCTGGGTGCATTGATCAGGAAACTAAGCGCATCGGGCTTCAATTCACTGATTGGAATGCTGCTATTGCCGGCAAGTGTCAGGAAAGCCTGTTGCTTATCAACCACTGCCTGCGGGAAATCGAGTTTTGGGAAAATATACCGCAGGCAAAAAAACAAAATGCCGGCTATGCTATATACTGCACCAAAGCAAGCCAGTTGATGACGGGGCCAGCGGCTGGCCAGCAACCAGGCAATAATTGCAGGAGCGATCAGCACAAGCAGGAAATTCCGCAGCAGCAGGAATAGGAGTATTCCCAGCAGAATACCCAGCCATCTTTTCAATGGCCATTTTTTTTCCTGCAAAGCAAAATATACATGATACATGATAAGGCAAAGGCCAAGAAAAAGCAGTCCTTCTTTATGAAGGCCGGATGCCCAGTATAAGAAAGACGGCACAAAAAATATAGCGATCAGTACGATGATCTTTTCCTGCGGGAACACTTCTTTCATCACCCTGTACAGTGCAATGGGGCCAAATAAAGTGATGTAAGAGTAAAAGATCACATTTACATAATAGTTCCCCATACTGAAAATGTCGAAAATGGACAATACCTTGATGAAGATCATTGATTTCAGATCATTCCAATAGGAGTTGTAAGAACCGAAGAATTCCCCCAGGCCTTCACCCGACCGGGCTGCCGGCAAAAGGCCGCTGAAATATTCGTGAGGGTGGGTGGTCAACAGTTTCAGCTCTTCAATGGATTGATAATGATACGACCAGGTATCCACCATTTTTGCGTAACTGCCATAATAAATACCGATCCAGCCATAAAAGATGCCTGCAATCACTTTTACCAGGAAAAGAATGACCAACTGATCCTTATTCAGGCCGGCATGATTAAAAAAACGGGTCCTGGTAACCAGCCAGGCAAATACGACGAGATAGACAACAAAGAGAAGGTACTCCAACAGCAGTTGTTTTGTTGCACAAAATAGACATTTACTACCACTCTTTCCTTAATTTTGCGGCTTCTCCAATCAACCCCTTTACATGGAAATAACAGCAAAAACAGCACAGCAACTCAGGCTTACAGAAGAAGAGTTTGAACTGATCAAAAAAAAATTGGGCCGTACCCCTAACTTCAATGAGCTCTGCGCTTTCAGCGGCATGTGGAGCGAACACTGCAGTTATAAGAATTCCATTAAATGGCTTAAAACCCTTCCCCGCGAAGGCGGAAGAATGCTGGTAAAAGCAGGAGAGGAAAATGCCGGGCTGATGGATATCGGCGACGGTCTCGGTGTAGTATTCAAGATTGAATCGCATAATCACCCTTCTGCTATTGAACCCTTCCAGGGCGCAGCTACCGGGGTGGGAGGCATTCACAGGGATATTTTCACGATGGGTGCCCGCCCTATTGCTTCGTTGAACTCATTGCGTTTTGGCAACCTCGAAGAAGATAAAACACAACACCTCTTATCAGGCGTGGTGCACGGCATCGGCCACTACGGCAACTGCTTTGGTGTGCCTACTGTTGGTGGTGAAATATATTTTGATGAATGCTACCATACCAATCCTCTTGTAAATGCCATGAGCGTTGGTATCGTGAAGGCAGGAGAAACAGTTTCTGCTACTGCTCTTGGTAAAGGAAACCCTGTGATGTTTGTTGGCAGCGCAACCGGTAAAGACGGTATCGGCGGGGCATCTTTTGCTTCAGCAGATATTACTGCAGAAAGCGCACAGGACCTACCCGCAGTGCAGGTAGGTGACCCATTCCAGGAAAAGAAATTGCTGGAAGCCTGCCTGGAAGTGATCCAGACCGGTGCTGTAGTAGGTATGCAGGATATGGGAGCTGCAGGCATCATCTGCTCCACTGCCGAAATGAGTGCCAAAGGCGGAGTGGGAATGAAGATTGACCTGGATAAAGTGCCAACACGCCAGAGCCAGATGAAAACATGGGAACTGCTCCTGAGCGAAAGCCAGGAGAGAATGCTATTGGTAGCGCAAAAAGGAAAGGAACAGGAAGTGCAAAAAGTGTTTGAAAAATGGGACCTGCCCTGCTCAGTGATCGGTGAAGTAACAGAAGATGGCATCCTGGAGTTTTATATGAATGGAGAGCTGGAAGCATCCCTGCCTGCTGAGGAACTCGTGCTCGGTGGTGGTGCTCCGCAATACGACAGGGAATACCGTGAGCCGAAATATTTGGGAGAGATAAAAAAATTCAAGGCTGACAGTGTTCCGGTGCCGGAAGATCTGAGAGCAGTAGCGGAAAAGATCATCCGCCTGCCTTCCATCGCATCCAAGCGCTGGATATATACGCAATACGATAGCATGGTGGGCACTGTTAATACTTCTACCAATACACCTACCGATGCGGCAGTAGTAGCAGTGAAAGGAACAACAAAGGGCCTTGCTGTTACAACCGACTGCAATAGCCGCTATGTATTCGCCGATCCTTATAAGGGCGCGATGATTGCAGTGAGCGAAGCAGCCCGTAATATTGTTTGTAGCGGAGGACAACCACTAGGTGTTACCAATTGCCTGAACTTTGGTAATCCTTATGATCCTGAAGTGTACTATCAGTTTGTACATGCTATTAAAGGAATGGGAGATGCCTGCCGCCGCTTCGATACACCGGTTACAGGAGGTAATGTGAGTTTCTACAACCAGAACCCTGATGGCCCTGTTAATCCAACCCCAACTATCGGTATGGTAGGATTGCTGGAAGACATCCGTGAAAAAATGACGCTCGACTTCAAGGAAGAAGGCGATATCATTTATCTGATCGGTAATATCACTAATGATATCAATTCATCTGAATACCTGCACCGCATACAGGAAGTTAAATATTCACCTGCCCCGCATTTTGAACTGGAAGAGGAATATGCATTGCAGCAGCAACTGGCTTCTTTGATCGTAAAGAAACTGGTACGTTCTGTTCATGATATCAGTGAAGGCGGATTATTTGTAACACTCAGTGAGAGCGGCTTCAACCGCGGGCTTGGATTCTCCGTGTTAAGCAAAGGCGGCATAAGAAAAGATGCATTCCTTTTTGGTGAAGGCCAAAGCCGCGTGGTAGTAAGTGTGGCACTGGAAAATGTGAAACAGTTTGAAGCATCGCTGAAAGTTCCTTTTGAAAAGATCGGAGTGGTAAGCAGCGGGGAAGTAGCAGTGGATGGTGAGTTCTGGGGCACGATCGATTGGTGGAAAGAGCAATATGATACAGCGATTGAGAATTACCTGGTGAAGGAAGATGCAGGCTCGGCGCTTAGTTCTATTTAGGCGTTGACCGTTGCTCCGGAACGATGGCCGATGTTTGAATGGCCGATGGCTGGGTTAAACCTGAATGCTGTTAAAAAATAAAAGAAGCTGCTTATTCAAGCGGCTTCTTTATTTGATGAACCTATACAATGTATTTCGGCCATCGGTCATTCGGACATCGGCCATCGCAAATCAATCCTTCGCAATCTTTTTATAACTCGCTACCACACCTCTTATCAGTGAAGAACTGAATCCCTGGTGCTCCATTTCATTC
Organism: Chitinophagaceae bacterium; assembly: GCA_036262095.1. Lineage (GTDB taxonomy): Bacteria > Bacteroidota > Bacteroidia > Chitinophagales > Chitinophagaceae > Terrimonas_A. The sequence continues at coordinate 13,449 of DATAJQ010000112.1, forward strand.
AGGCCGGCGATAGTGCATCCCTTGGGAGTGGTTACTTTATCAATTTCCTGTTCGGGATGGGAGCCTTTTTGCAGTAATAATTCGGCAGCACCCTTAACGGTTTGTGCAGCAATAAGTGAAGCTGTTGTTGCATCAAAACCTATTTCAATGCCCCCCTGAATATTGGCCCGGATATAACGCATGGCATAGGCTGTGCCGCAGGCGCCAAGAATAGTTGCCGCTTCCATCAGTTTTTCATCAATGGTGACCACTTTGCCAAGTGTGCTGAACAATTCATTTACATATTTAACGGTAGCCGTGTCGGCATCCTTACTGCAGATGCAGGTCATGCTTTCCTGGATGGCAATAGCAGTATTGGGCATGGCCCTGAAATAAGCCATTCTTTTCTTTATCAATCCTTCCATATCACTGATCAATACGCCGGTTACAACAGAGATCAGTATTTTATTTCCATTCAGTTCTTTTTTTATTGAATTCAATACCTCTGATACCTGGAATGGTTTAACAGCCAGGATTATGATCTCACTTTTGCCGACGGCTGCAGGATTGTCATCCATTACCTGAACGCCTTTTTCTTTTAAGGATTTTAATGTGGAAATATTGCGTTTGGTAACGATCAGTTCGCTGGCTTTACTGAAACTGCTGTTCAGCAACCCTTCTGCAATGGCTACACCAAGATTTCCTCCGCCAATGATGGCGATACGCTTGCCCATAATTTATTTTTGATAAAGATAATGGATAGGCTGCTTGCAATGATAGCAGTATGAAGCGGAGTATCTTCCAGGTTGAGCTTCCTCACCACCTGGCTAACTGTCAAAAAGCTTCAGTTTTTCCACAAAAAAAAGTAAGATTTTCAGACCCCAGAAAATTGGCTTAGCTTTGCATGACCTCCCGGAAATTTTCTTGCATTATCTCTTTCCGATGGTCAAATGGGGCGGGACAAATTTCAATAAGTTTTATTTAAATCGGTTCTCATAGTAAAATAAACAGTAATGTTTAGGCAAG
>DATAJQ010000113.1:0-9462 GCA_036262095.1 Chitinophagaceae bacterium
ATTATTAGGGATCTTTGTTATTTACCCTTCAAAATCAAGGCTTTTAAGGGCTTGCAAATCTACTTTTTTTGGGGCGCAAAACCTGACAAACAAAACTGTTTTTTGCCCTATTTTTCCACGGCTGTGGATTATTGTGCAACAACAGGAAAATAGGAGTTTTATAACATCCTCTTTGCACTTGACGGCACAGATTTTACGTTGAGTTAATCTACCAATAGAGAATGTTATGGTAAACTATCTTCTTCTGCGCGACAACAAGGAAACAGGGCCATTCTCCCTGGAAGACTTGTTAAAAATGGGCCTGAAAGCCTATGACCTGGTGTGGATCCCCGGCAAAAGTGCGGCCTGGCGCTATCCCAGTGAAATTGACGAATTGAAGCCTTATGCTCCGGAAGTGGAAGAACAGCCTTTTGACCGGTTCTTTAAAAAGCCCGGCACTGCCCGGCAAACAGAACCTGTTCCCATTCCTGCCCCTCAGGCAGAGATCCCCGCAGCACATCAGGCTTATGCGCCTAAAGTTGCTGTTGAACAGCAACAGAAATATGTGGCTAAGAAATCAGTGTTCGTTACCCTGCCCAATCAGCTTACCGAAAAGAAAACGGCAGCAACACCGAAGCCCGCTCCTGTTCCGAAACCTACCCCCACTCCGATCCCGGATTATACCGCAACAGACCTGAATGAAACGATCAGCATTACAGAAAACCCTGTTGCCAAAATAAAGTATTCGCAACCCCTTGATGAGATCAAGGAAATGTATGTAAAAACACTCAGGGAAAGGAAAGAAAGGATCGCAAGAAAAAGCTTTTTGAAGGTAAACCTGAAAAGGGCGGCTGTTGTAGGCGGGCTGGTCGGGATCGGCGTACTGGTAGGGTTTATCCTTCAGTCGAAGCCGGCATCGGATAGCCATCTTGCACAAAAACCGTCTTCTGCAGCAAGTACGGTACTTGCAGAACATACTCCCCCTGCTGGACTTGAACCAGCGACCAACTCAGTACCAGATCAATCTGCAGCGGTCATACCCGAATCATCACTTCAGCAAAAGCAGGAACCCGTTCACCAGCCCCAGGCTTCATCACCGGCCCCATCTATGAACAATGAAAATCTTCCCGCAGAAAAAGAAGTTGTCATTCCTTCTTCAAAAGCAAAAGCAGTAATGCCTGCTCCGCAATTAAAAGAGGAACCGGTTATTGCCCAGCAGGATTATATGGCAGCAGATAAAGATCCTGTAAGTGGAGAAAGAACACGTGCAGTAAGATCATCCGAACAAAAAGAAAACCCGGAAAGAAAAACAGCAGCTGTTACACCCGACCGTTCTTCCTCTCCGGAAAGAACACTTCCCGGTTGGGGCAACCAGGTAACTGTCAGCAGCAATGATTACAAACGCGTGGCATTAGGCGGTATCCGCAACCTGGAACTGACCGTAACCAACCGTTCCAAATACAATCTTGACCAGGTAACAGTGGAAGTGCAATACATCAAGCCCAATGATCAACCTGTTAAAACGGAAATGATACAATTCAAATCTATTTCAGCAAATGAATCTGAAACAGTACGTGTTCCTGACACCAATCGTGGAGTAAGAGTGGAATTTAAAATAGTAAGAATAGGCAGCAGGCAGGCGAATGATCTGGCCGTGGGAAGCCGTTAATTTATTAGGGAGTCTTGCTGATGCAAGACTCCCTAATAAATTTATTTACCAAAAGTATAGAAGATCCCTGCCTGTATCACACTGTTCTTGAAATCAGGGTCAATATTAGAACCGCTGAAATCACCCACTTTTGAAAGCCCTGCCATGTAACGGGCACCTATACCAAACCCTCCGATAGTCTGGAATCCGAGGCCTGCGCCAATGGAAAGATCAAGCCCTTTTGCAAAATCGTTGATGGTTTGATTGCCGATGTTTTCATCGATCTTGAAACCGAACTGTGGTCCTGCTTCCAGGTAAAAACCTCCAGCTGTTTTGAATTTAGCCATAATAGGTACAGTGATGTAAGTCAGTTTCCAGTCGTAGCTGCCGCTCACATCCTCTGCTTTTGCACCTTGTGTTGATACCATTGCTTCCGGCTGTATGGAAAATGCGCCGAACCCAATGTTCAGGAAGCCACCCGCATGAAATCCTATCAATGCTTTTTTATCAACTGAACTGAAATCACCACCGGTGAAATTGGAGACGTTAACGCCTGCTTTCAAACCGCCGGTAAGATTTTGGCTGTAACCGGCCATGCCGGTCAGCAGTAATACAGCTACAAATACTTTTTTCATCTGTTAATTTTTAATGGTTAAAATTGCCATCTGGAACTTACCAGCACTCTCTTCGACAAGTGTGCTGAATCCTTATGGCTCATTTCATAAAGTTTTGTTTTAGTAATGCTTAGGGATTCCAAATAAAATGCCAAGGGTTTTAACTATTTAAGATATTTGTTACATGAAGAAAATACTTTTATTCGGGGCAGGCAAGTCTGCTACGGTGTTAATCGACTATTTGTTACAGCATGCAGGAGCAGAAAACTGGAAACTCGTGGTAGCGGATGCCAACCTGCAACTGGCCCTTGAAAAGATCAACCACTCCCCTTCCGGCGAAGCCGTTTCTTTTGATATCCGTGATGCCGGTAAACGCAGCCAATATATCAGCGAAGCTGATCTTGTTATTTCCATGCTGCCACCGGTGCTGCACAATACTGTTGCAAAAGACTGTTTACAACTCGGCAAAAGCCTGCTCACGGCTTCTTATGTTGACAATGAAATGCGCTCTATAGCTGCTGCAATAAAAGACAAAGGTCTTATTTTTCTTTGCGAAATGGGGCTCGATCCGGGCATCGATCACATGAGCGCAATGAAGATCATTGACGGCATCCGGAAAAAAGGGGGAAAAATAACCTCATTCCGCTCCCATTGCGGCGGGCTCGTTGCACCCGAAAGCGACGACAATCCCTGGCATTATAAGATAAGCTGGAACCCGCGCAATATCATCCTGGCCGGCAAAGCAGGTGCTCATTACCGGGAGAACGGTAAAGACGTACAATTGCCTTATGAAGAATTATTTACTCCCGGCCGTTTGGTGACGGTGCCAGGATATGATGCATTCAGTTGGTATCCCAACCGCGATTCATTAAGCTATGCACCATTGTATGGTTTGGAAGAAACTACAACATTCATCCGCACCACTCTCCGTCATCCCGATTTTATGCATGGCTGGAAGCATGTCGTTGATCTGAAGCTGACCGATGAAACACCCGCTTATCAAAGTGATGGTAAAAGTTTGCAGGAATTGTTTCGCGAGCACCTGGACAAGCATGGTTTTGGTCAATGGCTGAACCAACAGACACAGGAAGCCGGCCTTACATCCAAACAATTCTTATTCCTTGGACTGGAGGATAAAAATACGCTGGTGAATAAAGGACTTTGCAGTGCAGCAGACCTATTGCAGGTAGCTGTGGAAACCAAGCTCGGCCTGCAACCGGGAGATAAGGATATGATCGTTATGCTCCACGAATTTGGCTATGAAGAAGTGGGCAAACCGGCAAATATTCAAAGCTCATTGGTGGTGAAGGGTGAAGACAGCTTAAGAACAGCTATGGCCAAAACAGTAGGATTGCCATTGGCTATCGCTGCAAAGCTCATTCTCAGAGGCACATTGAAACTGACCGGCCTGCACATTCCCACAGATAAAGAAATATACGAGCCGGTGCTGAAAGAATTGGCTGAAAACGGGATCAGTTTTGTAGAAAGCAATGCCGGTTGAGCATTCTCTATTTCACTTCCCTATCCCTGACATTTAGCTCCTTGTAACCAACATCCCTGAACACCAGTTTATATTTGCCTGGTTTCAGGTAAAGGCTGTAATAGCCATAATCAGAAGTAATATAGGTTTGATCAGCAGGTATGATCTTTCCTGATGGCTGGCGGTTATATTCATCTTCATAATAAGCCTGCACCATGAATAACGCTTTCTCCTGCGGAGAAATGGTTACTTCCTTCCGTTCACCATTTAAGGAAAACCAGGTAGGCCTGTTGTTTTTATACACAGAAGGCGGATGCACTACATAAATATCATATCCCTCCCGCTCAATCAGCTTTACAGGATCCCTGTTTTTCAGAAGCACTACCGGTTCATCAATATTGATCCTTTGCATCAATGCATCATAGTATAAACGGCCATATTCATAACTGCTGCCTTCAGTGAACAGCACCTGATTGATGGTCAGAGGGTCGATCCCGCTTAATTTTTTAAATGCAAGGCCCATTGGGATATATTCATCGCCAAGGCCTACTTCTGAAATATGTCCATACCCTGCGTGCACCAGTATCCTGGCTTTGGGATCATGTTTGATCACTTCATAGATATGCGCAGCCTGTGCAGAATCTCTTTGTACGGCAGTGTGCTTATAAGCAATCGTGTCTTCATAGGGAACAAGTGTATATCCTAATGATAATGCCTTTCTGATCAACTCACCTGCAACCGGCTCTTTTGTATAGAAGCCTGTTTTATCATTCAACTGCTGCAAGGAACGGTCAGGGGAATTATTCAGCATCTCCAGGGCGAGATAACGGAATCCTTCTTTATACAGATCTTCCAGCAAGCTGTAGGTGAAAGCACGATGCTGAGGTTTATTATGTGCTTCATTGATCATTACTACCTGTGCATCCAAAGCCCTTCCTGTTACATAAGCAGTCGCATTGATGGATTGAAGATCACGAAGCCGCTGTATTTCCTGCTGAATAAATTCTCTTGAGCTTCGCTGTGTGGTATCATAAGATTTTACACCATAATAATCCGCCATACGCATATCGCCAACGAAAGAAAGGAACTGGCTGAAGTTATCATAAAAGAAATCCTGACCATCTCCCTGTTTCCTGAATTTATCTTCCCAGCCAATAGCCTGGTAAAGTGGATATAAGTAATGAAAGCCTTCCTTGATCGTGTTGGTAAGATAAGTGATGGCAGAATCTTCTTTCCCTGGTGTTTGCGTAGCAGTAAAACGACGGATCTGCTCAAAAGGCGTGGACGATTGTTGCGCCTGCATTCTTCCCCACCAAAGGGAAACCAATAAAACAAGAAAAAACTTTTGCATACCTGGATATTCTCGGCGCAATATTAAGCAGGCGGCTGTTAGTGAAAGCCTAAAGTTGGTCAGGCAACTGGGCCAGCAACCTGGCCAATTCGGCAACTCCCTCCGTAGCAGGCTTTTCAATCAGTGTAAGGTTATCCATGGATGATGTGTAAGGTATCTTTTTGTCGATAATGAACTTGGGCGTATGCTCTGCCACATAATGCACAAGGCCTGCGGCAGGATAAACCACCAGTGAAGTACCTATCACCACAAAGATATCTGCTGCATGAATTATAGGGATGGCTTCTTCCATTTTCGGCACCGGCTCTTCAAACCAGACGATGGCCGGCCTTAACTGATGCCCTCGCTTATCTTTATCTCCCAGCTTTATATCTCCACGGATCTCATACAACGCCTCTTCATCCCTTTCACTTCGCATCTTGAATATTTCGCCATGCAAATGTACGACCCTTGAAGAGCCGGCCCTTTCATGCAGATCATCTATATTCTGGGTAACGATAGTGACATTATAATCCCTCTCCAGCTCAGCCAAGCCAATATGCGCAGCATTGGGAAGGGCTTCTGCCACATTCTGGCGGCGCATATTGTAAAAGTCAAGCACTAATTGGGGATTACGTCTCCATGCTCCCGGAGTAGCGACTTCCCTTACATCATATCCTTCCCATAAACCATCACTGTCACGAAAGGTTTTTAATCCGCTTTCTGCACTTACTCCTGCACCGGAGAGAACGACCAGGTGTTTCCTATGCTTTGCCAAGAGATTTTGTTTTTGGAAAATTAATTCAAAAACAGAAAGGAGGCAGGTTTAAAAAAGCGGGAAATCCTGTTTTTTTCTGATTTCTATATGAAATCTATTACTTCTGATGAAAGTAATAAGAAGTTTCAGCTACATTGAATGATCAGCTATTGTTATTGCTCCCCTGCCATTTTCATAACGGTTTCCCATTCCTTGTCCGTTACCGGCTGAACAGATAAGCGGCCAAGCCTTACCAATGCCATATCCGCAAGTTCTTTTTTGGTTTTGATCTCTGCCAGCCCTACCGGTTTTTTCAATTTTTTATATGGGGCAAAATCAACAGCCACCCATGCTTCTTCAGAAGTGGTAGGGTCCTGGTAGGCTTCCTTTACCACTTTTGCTATACCCACGATCTCCAATCCCTCATTGCTATGATAAAAAAAGGCGAGATCTCCTTTCTTCATTGCTTTGAGATGATTGCGCGCTGCATAATTGCGCACTCCATCCCAAAAGGTCTTTTTATCCTTTTCCAATTGCTCCCAAGAGTATTTGAATGGTTCAGATTTAATAAGCCAATATGCCATACTTAAAACGGTTTATAGACTTCAAATTTAAATGATCAGCGATCACCATCCGTTTGCCAGCACATCGGCCAGATGAAGCGTCTGAAGAGAATAGCCTTTGTGTTTGATATAACCCTGCAGGTGCATCAGGCAGGAAAGATCGGTAGAGATCAGGTATTGGGCCTGGGTAGCCAGCGCATTCTCTACTTTTTGCTCGCCCATACCAATGGAGATAGCTTCAAACTTCACAGCAAAAGTGCCGCCGAAACCGCAACAGGTTTCCACATCATTCATCTCCGCCAGCTCAAGGCCTTTTACATGAGAAAGCAGGCGGCGGGGCTCTGCTTTTATTTTACATTCCCGCAAACCCGCACAGCTATCATGATAAGTTGCTTTGCCGTTCAGCACCGCACCAAACTGTTCCACCTTCAATACCTGCACAAGGAACTCGGAAAATTCATAGATCCTTTTTCCCACATCCGCCACATCATGATGAAGTGAAGAGTTCTCAAAAAGCCTGGCATAATAATTCCTGACAAAGCCGACACAACTGGCACTTGGCGCCACGATATAATCTGCCCCCCGGAAATCTTTCAGGAATTTGGTACACACTGATTTCGCTTCGTCCCAAAAACCTGCGTTGAAAGCAGGCTGCCCGCAACAGGTCTGCTCCGGATTGTATGACACCGCACAACCCGCCTTTTCCAGCACTTTCACCATATTGAAAGCCGTGTCGGGAAAAAGCTGATCCACAAAACAGGGAATAAAAATCTGTACGTTCATGCTCACCAGGTATCGAAAATCATTATTGAATTGACCGTTGCAAAGATATCATTTTCAATGCTGTAATCGCCGCTTCTTCACCTTTGTGCCCGTGTTTTCCGCCAATCCTCTCGCGGGCCTGCTCTTCCGTATTCACCGTAAGAACGCCAAAAATAGTAGGCACCGGCAATTGCAGGTTCAACTGCACTACCCCGTCCGTAACGGCTTTGCAGACGTAATCGAAATGAGGCGTATCCCCTTTTATCACGCAACCAAGGGCAATGAATGCATCCGGTTTTTGGGCCGTGGTTTGCTCCCAGAAACACCTGACCGCAAAGCTGATCTCCACCGCCCCCGGCACCGTCAACACCACCACGGTCTTAACCTTATGCCTGTTCAGCACTTCCACACAACCTCTTTCCAATTCATCTATTATCGCTGCGTTCCATTCGGTTTTCACCAAAACGACACAGGCATCCTCCATCGGGAGAATGCCTGTGCCTGTATGTAATAATTTACTGTTCGCTATATCCGCCATGATCAGTTTACATTGTATTCACCCAACATAGCCAGGTATTTGTCTGCTTCAAATCCTTGCTGCGTCATTGGGTATTTTTCTTTCAGCTCCTTGTATAAGACAATTGCTTCTTTTGGATCTTTGATCACATTGGCCGCCAGGTAAGCCGCCATGAACAATGCTTCAGCAGAAGCAGTCTGGTCTGACTCAAAATGACGGGCCGCTTTCTTATAGTAATCCAATGCTTCCTTGCTGTTGCCCTGATCAGCATAGGCATCACCGAGCAATTTATATGCCCTTTGCTGGATCTGCTTTGCATCTGTGCTGAAATCTTTCAGGTGCTTGATGGCATTGGCATTATCGTCCAGTTTCAGGTAGCAGCTGCCTGCATAGAAATGTGCGAGGTTTGCTGCTTTTGTTCCGCTATACTGGCTGATGATCTTCAGGAAACCTGCATATTGACCATCGCCGTTCAGGGCTTTCTGGGTCGAGTCCATTCTGAAGTAGTCTTCTGCTTTGAACATTGCATCAGCGGCTTTTTCTTCTTTGGGGCCAACCACGAAATGTTTGTATCCCCAGAAACCGCCAACCACTGCCACCAGGAATATTCCGGTGCCAAGTATCAGTTTACTGTTTTTGGTCCAAAAGTCTTTTGCTTTGGCAACTACTGCTTCACTTCCTTCAACTCCTGTTGCCTGGTTCTTGTCTGACATTTTATCTTTCTTGTTTTAAGTGGATTGTTTAATTCAAAATTTAAAAGTAAAAATTCAAAATATCACCATTTCACTTTGCGTTTTTACTTTTGACTTTTAGTTTTTTTAGTCAACAATAAACGGATAGTCCTGGTCTACATACACGTCTTTCAGCACTTCGCTATCATCCGGCCAGGGGCTTTCTTCGGCGAATTTCACAGAAGCTTCCACGATACCGTTCACTCTTTTATCAATTGCATCGAGGTCCTGCTCAGAAGCGAACTTGTTGTCCAGGATCGTTTGGCGAACCATTACGATAGGGTCTTTTGCCTTGTACTCATCCACTTCTTCCTTGGTCCTGTATTTTTGCGGATCGCTGATAGAGTGGCCTTTATAACGGTATGTTTTAATTTCTAATAAAGTAGGGCCGCCGCCTTCGCGTGCTCTTTTTACAGCACGGGCCACGCCTTCATGAACGGTTTCAGGATGCATACCGTCTATCTGATCGGCCGGCATTTCGTATCCATCAGCCAGTTTATAGATGTCTACCACATTGGAAGTCCTTTCCACTGAAGTACCCATCGCATAGTTATTGTTCTCGCAAATAAAGATCACCGGAAGCTTCCAGAGCATAGCCAGGTTAAAGCTTTCATGCAGGATACCCTGGCGTGCAGCACCATCACCAAAATAGCAAAGCACTACATTGTCCGTTTCGCGGTATTTTTCTGCAAAAGCCAGCCCTGTTCCTGTACCGATCTGCGCTCCCACGATACCATGACCTCCAAAGAAATTCTCTTTCTTGCCAAAGAAGTGCATGCTTCCGCCTTTTCCTTTGGCGCAGCCTGTGGCTTTTCCATAGAGTTCAGCCATACAACTGTCGACAGATACGCCTTTGGCAATTGCCAGACCGTGGTCGCGGTATGCTGTGATGAATTTATCATCGGGCTTGGTCGCTGTCATACAGCCCGCAGCAATAGCTTCCTGCCCGATATAGGCATGGAAAAAGCCACGGATCTTGCCTTCCATCTTGTATTTCTCTTCGGCCATTAATTCAAACTGGCGGATAAGCTGCATCAGCTCGTACCAGTACAGGTATGTCTCTTTGGAAAATTTTGATGCC
>DATAJQ010000114.1:0-42290 GCA_036262095.1 Chitinophagaceae bacterium
ACCATAAGTTATCTTGTTGATATACATGTCTTCTTTCCAGCGCTCTTCCACCCAATCTGAAGGAAATGAGGCGCCCCATTTACACTCGATCTTTGTTGCACTGGAGGTATGGGTGGCCACCGCATACCATTTTCCATCGCCGTACACAACTTCGGTGATAACGCGATTCTTTTTGGCCTGCTCCAGGACAAACTTTTCCAGGTCGCTTATTGAGTTAAATGAATCGTAGGCCTGACCTTCTGAATTCTCGGTCATAACAGCAGACCACTGTTGAGCCTGGGCACATACCGCTGCTAAAAAGCAGGCGACGGATAAGAATAACGATTTCATAGACGGTGGTTGGTAAATAGGACGAAAAATAGGCAATTGCGGATTGAGGTGCAATACTCCCGATTGGGGACGATTGCTAGTCCGTAGTCTTTAGTCGGGAGTCGATAGTCTTGGAGAGTGGCGTGAATATTGATCTTTACCTATAAATTTTGACCTATGAGCACTACATTAAAACTTGAAACTCCCTGGTCAGAAGTGAAGGAAAAGATCAGGGAAGTGAATTATGATCTTACAGATGCAGATCTTTTATATGTTCCGGGTAAAGAAGATGAATTGATCAATAGGCTGGCAGCAAAAATGAATAAGACGGCCGAAGAGGTGAAGGGCTGGATCGAAAGTATTTCCCATACTAAAGGAAGGGCTTCTTAATTAGCAGGTTCATAGAGGCTGATATAGTTATTATATCCTTTGGCAAGTGCATTGAACAAAAGAGAACCCTGCAGGCGGTATCCTTCTGCTGTGAAATGGATTTTGTCGCGGCTCATCAGACCCCGCTTCGACCAGTTGTAAGCCGATCCGTAGCCGTTCGTGATGCGATACAGGTCCCATAAAGGGATATAGTTTTTATTGCAATAACTGGTCAGTGTCTGGTTGAGCAGACGGAGCACTTTATTGGAGCTGCGTCTTAATTTGTATGAATCCGGTGCTGTGGTGATAAGGATGGATGCACCTGGTGATATCTCTTTCAGTTTTTCCAGAAAGCCGGAAAGGTCTTTCACAAACATCGCTTCAAAAAAGCTGGCGCGCTGTGCTTCATTGGTGCCAAGGGAAATAATATAGAGATCGGCTTTCAGGGCAGGTAATTGTTTCCAGAATAAAGGAGCAATATTGTATTGGTCATAACGTGCGCCATTCACACCAATAGTATGATAAAGTACCCCGGGTCTTGAGTTTTCAAGGGATACACCATAGAATGCTTTTGGATCATCTGTAGGGAGGCAGGAAAGCGTGAAGCCCGTGATAGGCTGATTCAATTCCACTTCACGGTATACGGAGGAATCATTATCCTGTCTTTTTAACGTGTAGGGCAGGTCAAGATTGTCCGGCTGGAATATCCAGCTGGTATTGTAGCTGGTATCTAAAAAAAACTTCAGCCGGTTGAAAGACTGCAAGCCTTCGCCAAGGCTGGTCCGCAATGAAAGCCGGATATTGGCAGCCGCAGAAGTGGTGGTAAGTGCATAACCCGAAATGCCCGCATTGATCTGAATTTCCGGATGCGCTACCCGGTTGAATTGCCAGCGGATGCTGGAAGAGCTGCTGATATCATCCGGGGCATTGGAAAGTGCCAGTTGATAAGGAAATACCAATCCCCTGCCGGCATTGCCAAAAAATTCCTGCAATCCACTTCTTACTGCACCTGAAAGAAAATCTGCCTGGATATGGGAGTCGCCGATATGCACGATGGAGACTGTGCCAGTGCTGTCTTTTTTCAGGTTATATAATTTCTGATAAAATGAATCGAGTCCTGTGTTGTTGAAAATGCGGTTGAAAACGGCACTTACAAAAGGATACCGTTTTGCAAGGGCGTTATCATTCACCGGAATGGGCTGGGCCATGCCGGTAAATAGCAGGAGGCAAACAAAGGATACGGTATAAAAAAATCGGCGGGTCATCAGAAAATGAAACCTACAATTCTTTTCTCAAACGAGCAACAGGTATGTTCAATTGTTCGCGGTATTTGGCTACAGTACGGCGTGCGATATTGTAGCCTTTTTCCTGCAGCAGCTCCGTGAGCCGTTCATCGCTGAGCGGGCGTTTTTTATTTTCCCCTTCTATAAGATCACTGAGTATCTTTTTCACTTCGCGGGTAGACACTTCTTCACCGCTATCTGTGCTCAATGATTCACTGAAGAAGAATTTGAGGCGATAGGTGCCGAATTCAGTTTGTACAAACTTGCTATTGGCCACGCGGCTTACAGTGGAAATATCCAGTCCTGTTTTCTCTGCAATATCTTTCAGAATCATGGGGCGCAGGGTCGTTTCATCGCCTGTAAGAAAGAAATCGTGCTGATGGTTCATGATAGCCGTCATGGTGCTCAGCAAAGTGTGCTGGCGTTGCTTGATGGCATCGATAAACCATTTGGCGGCATCAATTTTTTGTTTGATGAATAATACAGCTTCTTTCTGGCGTTTATCTTTTTTAGCACCCCGGTCATATTCCTTCATCATATCGCGATAGCCTTCGCTGATGCGAAGCTCAGGGGCATTGCGGGAATTGAGGGTGAGTTCCAGTTTGCCGTTATTATTCAAGATAAAGAAATCGGGCACCACATAGCTTTCGGCTTTATTGATGCCGCCTACATTGCCGCCTGGTTTGGGATTGAGACGGATGATCTGTTGCATCACTTCTTTCAGCTGCTCTTCATCTATATTAAGACCACGCTGAATCTTTTCATAGTGCTTTTTGGTAAACTCATCAAAATAGCGGCGGATGGCAAGCATTGCGGTATCTACGTCTTTGCCTTCATCTTTCTGGCGCTGTAGCTGTAGCAGCAGGCATTCCTGCAGGTCACGTGCAGCTACGCCGGGCGGATCAAAACGCTGTATACGTTGAATAATGCTTTCTACTTCTTCTTCCGTGGCAGAAATATTCTGGCGGAATGCAAGATCGTCCACGATCGCCGAAGTTTCCCGCCGGAGATAGCCATCCTCATCAATGCTGCCCACTATCTGCTCGGCGATGCGTTGTTCTTTTTCACTCAACTTCAGCAGGCCCAGTTGCATGAGCAGGGTTTCGTAAAAACTGGCTTCTGTTTTAAAGGGGATCTGTTTTTGCTCTTCGTCGGGGTAATTATCGTCGCGCAGCTTGTAGTCGGCAACGTCATCATCTCCATCATGCACGTATTCGCTGACATCTATATTATCGTATTCGTCTTCGCTTCCACTTTTCTCTTCGTATTCACTATCCTCGGTTTCAGTAAACTCATCTTTAAGTTCATCTGCAGCATCATCATGTTTTTCGTCGTCCAGTTCCAGGGCCGGGTTTTCTTCCAGTTCTTCCTTGATACGTTCTTCCAGATTTGCTGTAGGCACCTGCAGCAGCTTCATCAGTTGAATCTGCTGCGGGGATAATTTTTGTAAAAGCTTCTGCTGTAATGTTTGGCTAAGGGCCATAAATTCAGAGATTTAGTGGCGGGTAATGTAAAAGCTTAAGACTTAGACAAAAATCCGGCCGTTTATCAAAAATCAGGCCGTAAATTTACAAAACAATAGGATACGGCATGTCGGAACGACGGTTTTACTTTGTTGTTGTATTGATTTTCCTCTTTAACAGGGAAATTTTTTCACAGGAAAAAAATGTGGAAAACTTTCCTGAATTTAAGACAAATCTCCCGTTTAAAAGCCCTTTTAGTCAAGAAAAAAAGCTAAGAGTGCTGGCTTTATTGAAACAGGGTGATCCAATGCTTCCTGGTCCGTCTTTTCCTGCCGGCAGGAACATGCTTTTATTGGGACCGAATATTCCTCAGACGTTTTTTTGCAGGAGAGAATGGGAGTTTGAGAAAGCTACTTCCATTCCGCTGAGATTCCGGTTGGGGTCGTTGGAGTATACGGATTACCTGGAGCAGAAACCGAATGCTGTTTTAAGAAGATAAGGAAGTATGGTGGAGAAGGGTAGTAACTCAGCCTCAGGCAAGGTATTTTCCCACGAAGACAACGAAGACCACAAAGACCACAAAGAATTAATGCTTTAGGGCTTATTCACTCTATGGATTTTTGGATACCTCTATAAAGTAGATACTTCTTTGTCTTCGTGGGAAAATATTGGTAGTGATAAAGAATCGCAACTGTTATCCAACGGGAGGAATGATCCTTATTTCTTTTCCCGTTCCGGCAGCCATTCCATTACAGGTATTTTGGCAGGCTGTTTATAGTAATTATTGCGCAGGCTGTCATTCCAGCCATTTGGGTTACGATCAAAAGCCGAACTATTATAGAAAATGCTTCCCTGTATTTCAGGATATTCTCTTACCAGTTTGATCTGATTGGGTAATTCTGCAGGCTTTTTCCATGCTGCATTTCTTTCGTTCACCCGGTAAATGCCGTGGCCGATATAGACATGCCTTCCATAGCTATGTTTGCTCCACCAATCCACCATTGTTTCAAATGGGATCTTGTCATGGCCAATTTCGAGATAGAGCTGCGGGGCCACATAATCGATCCAGCCATTCCTCAACCATAAAAGGATATCGGCATAGAGATCATCATAATTGGTAACACCGGCTTTGGTATCACTTCCGTCAGGATCCTGTGAAAGATTGCGCCATACGCTGAAAGGAGAGATGCCGAATTTGCAAAAAGGCTTTTCCGCCTTGATGGCCACACTTATTTTTTCAATGATGGAATCCACATTCGCCCTTCTCCAGTCATCCTTTGAAAGGGGGCTGCCCGATTTGCGGTAAGATACCGCATCGGGGAATTCTTTACCCGGAATACGATAAGGGTAGAAATAATCATCCATGTGAATGGCGTCGATATCATAGCGTTTTACAATATCCCTGACCACATTCACCACAAATTCCTGTCCCAGTTTATTAGCCGGGTCAAAATATTTCTTATCACCATAGGTCAGGAACCACTCAGGGTGTTTGCGGGTGATATGGTCCGGAGAAATGGATGCTGTACGGATATTAAAATTGGCGCGGTAAGGATTGAGCCAGGCATGAAACTCCATTCCTCTTTTATGTGCTTCTTCGATCATGAAAACGAGCGGATCATAAAAAGGGAAAGTCGGCCTTCCCTGGATACCTGTCAGCCACTGGCTCCAGGGTTCATAAGGGGAAGCATAGAAAGCATCGGCAGCAGGCCTGATCTGCACGATCACGGCATTAATGCCATTGCGCTTATGAAGATCAAGCTGCCGGATAAAATCTGCTTTTTGCTGTGCAGGGTTGGTCACACCTTTAGGCGGCCAGTCGATATTATCTACCGTAGCGATCCAAACACCCCTGAATTCATATTCGGGTTGGGCAAATAAACTGATGCTAAACAGACAAACCAGACAGGAAAAAAACAGCCTCATTGTTGTAAATCAATAATAAATGAGCGCAAAAATACCTTATCTGGGGTTAATTAAACCATAAATTAAGCTAGAAAGGTTGTTTGTGAGTCGGGAGTCGATAGTCCGAGCGTGATAAAAGACGTTTATATATTTCTTTAGTAGAAAAAGGTTCGGTTTGAGGAGGGTTTAGACTATCGACTGCCGACTCACTTACTTCCTCGTAATTTGTCAAGTAGTTCGCTTAAGACGAGTGCTTCTTTTTTGCTGAGGTTGCCGATTACGTTATCCATTTCGTCTTGCTGGAGGTCGAGTTTTTCCAGGACCTTTTTGCCTTTTTCAGTGATGATCACATCAACGAGACGGCGGTCCGTTTTGCAAATGCCTTTTTTTACTAAGCCTTTGGCGATAAGACGGTCTACTATGCGGCTGGTATCGCTCATTTTGTCGAGCATGCGCTCCCGGATCTGCAGGGTGGAAAGGGGGTTGGGGAGGCTGCCACGGAGGATGCGGAGTATGTTGAACTGCTGTGGAGTGATATCGGCAACGGCAAAGATCTCCTTGGTGCGCTCCGTCATCCAGTTGTAAGTATAGATAATATTGACTGCCGCTTTCTGGTATTCATTGCGGAATTTGGTCTGTATGTCCTGATCGATTCCCATAGTCGCAAGGTTTAATGAATGAAAATGATAGAGTAGTTCCGAACTGATTCAAATAACCTTACTGCAAACTTAATGTTATAACATTGAAATTCCTTAAAAATTTATTTGTCGTTCTTGTTATTCTTTTTGAGAAAAGGATTGACTATCAGACTTCTAGCTGATGTGCTGCTGCATTCTTTTGAGTTCAGCAGCCATTTTGAAAATGGTAAATAAATGATGTGCTTCGTGCAAGAGGAAAAAATTCAGCCACTGAAGCATGTTCATTGGACCATACACCGGATGGCTGCCGGTCTTGGCCAGGTCATTTTCTGTAAATGTCAGCATTCCTGCTGCCAGTTCTTTCCGTGTACCCAGGAGGTCCTGCATGATCTCCCTGGATGATTTGGAGCAATGGTCGAGAAACAAAGGATCAGCCTCTGCTGTGTAGCGCCCAAAAGTAGGATTATCACTTTCCAGCATTTCCTTCACCCTCCGGATAAAAGTATGCTGGTAGGTTTCCAGATGGACTATATTCTCGAAAATAGACCATTTACCGGGGTAGACCGAACGCCTGATCTGTTCATCTGAGAGTCCATCGATTATTTCAATAAGGGATTTGTGCTGGTATTGTAAACGGGTGGATATAGAAGAAGGTATTAGCATGCTGGCTGTTTTGGATCAATCATCGCCCCAAACTTTAGTCCCTTCCGAACAGTTGGCGCAGATGTCAATGTTTTTCCGTCCTTTCAGAATTTGTGTCCTGAATTTAGTGTATTCCCCGTTCTTCCAAATCTCTTTGAATGAATTTTTTCGAAGATCGCCGAGCCGGTGCTGCGCATCTTTATCAAAGCAGCAGGGCGCTACCAATCCGTCCCAGGTGATCACCGGATCATGCCACAACCTCCAGCACTGATTGGATAGTTTTCCTTTGAATTCAGTGCCATTGCCGGTTTTGCGATACCGGCTGTATTTATCAATGGTCGGTATTAGCCGATTGGGGTCGTTTTCATAATCATATACCTGTGCCGTTTTGAACCATACATCATCCACCCCTATTTCCTTTGCCAGTTGCTTCACTTCTTCAATCTGATGTTCATTATGCCGCACAACGAGGAATTGAAATACTACAAAAGGTGTTTTGCTTTTCAGCTCCTTTTTCCATTTGACGATATTTCTTGCTCCTTCCAGCACTTTTTTTAATTGTCCACCCACCCGGTATTGCTGATACACTTCCTGTGTAGTGCCATCAATGGAAATGATCAGCCGGTCGAGCCCGCTTTCAATAGTGCGGCGGGCATTTTCGTCAGTGAGATAATGTGCATTGGTGGAAGTAGCCGTATAGATCTTTTTTTCTGAAGCGTATTTCACCATATCCAGGAAAGAAGGATTGAGATAGGGTTCGCCCTGGAAATAAAACACGAGATACAGCAATTCCTTATGCAATTGATCAATTGTTTCCCTGAAAAAATCTTTCTGCAGCATACCTGTAGGCCGTGTAAACGCCCTTAATCCGCTAGGGCATTCGGGGCAACGGAGATTGCAGGATGTAGTAGGTTCGAAAGAAATGGACACAGGATAGCCCCACTGAACAGGTTTTTTTGTCCATTTGCTGAGATAATAACTGCTCAGTACTTTTAAGCCATTCCACGCCCTCCGGAGCGTAAGCTTGGATAAAAGATTAATACTATCGTTTCTATTCATCCGGGCCATCCGGGAGTAAAGTTAAGTTGGTATCTTCAAACGCATTTCATGAGTTGTACTATTCCATATCATATTTTTCCCCTGGGCGATTCCGCCATGACGGTCGACTTTGGCAACCGTATCAGCCCTGACCTGAATAATATTGTAATGAAGCTTTACAAGGAGCTGAACACATCCCCTCTTCCCGGAATGAAGGAAATTATACCTGCATACAGCTCCCTGACCGTTCATTATGACCTGCTGTATTGCAGCCATCACAGACCGGCTGGCAAAACGGTATATGACTGGATGGGAGAGTTGTTGCACCTGCGATTGAAAGCATTGGATCAGGAAGAAATGATATCTGTAACAGAAATGATCATTCCTGTTTGTTATGATCCTTTCTTTGGTCCCGATCTTCCTTTGCTGGCAAAAGAGAAAAATATGTCAATGGAAGAGATTGTGCACTTGCACACGTCCATTTCCTATCGTGTGTACCTGCTGGGTTTTTTACCTGGCTTCACTTACCTGGGAGAAACAGATGAAAAGCTTGCCATGCCACGCAAAATGCAACCCTCGTCAGTAAGTGCCGGCAGCGTTGGTATTGCAGGAAGACAAACTGGCATTTACTCTTTATCCTCTCCCGGAGGATGGCATATTATCGGCCGTACGCCTTTGAAAATATTTGATGCAAACCGGGATCCGCTTACCTTATTAAAGCCGGGAGACAGTATTAAATTCGTATCAATCAGTAAAGATGAATTTAAGGATCATTAAATCGGGCATACTGGACACCGTCCAGGACCAGGGCCGTTATGGCTGGCAGCATCTCGGCATCAATCCTGCAGGGGCTATGGACCGGTTTTCAGCACAACTGGCCAACATCCTTGTGGGAAATGATCCCGGGCAACCGGTGATAGAGCTGCATTTTCCTGCTGCTTCCCTTTTCTTTGAAAGGCCTGCATTGATCGCTATCAGCGGAGCCGATTTTAATGCAGCATTGAATGGAGAAGATATTCCGGTGGACCAACCTGTGCTGGTGAATAAATACAGTATTCTGCAATTTCAACGGTTGAATAAAGGAGCAAGAGCTTATCTCTCCATTGAAGGTGGTCTGGAAATGAACCAATGGCTGAATAGCTACAGCACTCATCTCAAAGCTGCGGCAGGCGGGCATCTGGGAAGACCTTTGCAAACAGATGATGAGATCAGGTTAAGCTCTTCCGTAAATTGGGGTCCTTATTTGAAGGGAAAAGAATTTTACCTGCTACCCTGGCAGGCATCCACTGATTGGGAAAAGCAACCGGGTGCTGAAATAAACGTATTGCCGGGCAAAGAGTGGGTACGCCTCACAGAATCATCACAAAAACAATTGCTGCAGCAAACGTTTACCCTTACACCACAATCGGACCGGATGGGGTATCGCCTGCAGGGAGAACCACTGCAGCTTGAAAGCAAAGAAGAAATGATCTCAACGGCTGTAAACTTCGGCACTTTGCAATTACTGCCCAATGGTCAACTCACGATCCTGATGGCCGATCATCAAACCACGGGAGGGTATCCGCGGGTAGGGCACGTTATATCAGCACATCATTCAAAACTTGCGCAGTTGCTGCCAGGTGAACCTGTACGGTTCAGTTTAACCGATCATCAACAAGCCGAAGAACTTTTTATTCAGCAGCAAAAGCATTTGCAGCAGGTAAGGAATGCCTGTCAATTAAAACTGGAACAATTTATTCATGCGTTGCATTGATATCAATTGCGATATGGGAGAAGGCATGGACAATGATGCAGCATTGATGCCTTATATCAGCTCTGCCAATATTGCCTGTGGCTATCATGCGGGCAATGAAGAAACCATGCAGCAAACAGTAGATCTTGCCTGCAGGCACGGTGTTGCTATCGGTGCACATGTATCTTTTTGGGATAAGGAAAATTTTGGAAGAAAGGAAATGGACCTTCCGCAGAATGCTGTGTATGAGCTGGTGCAACAGCAGTTAATAGGATTACAGGAAATAGTAAAAATGCAGGCTGTTTCAATAAAGCATGTGAAACCACATGGTGCATTATATAATATGTCAGCCCGCGATAAGCAACTGGCTGGTACAATTGCCAGGGCTGTGAATGATTTGGATCCGTCCCTGGTGCTTGTCGGCTTAAGTGGCAGCCATTCCATTAATGAAGCAAAAAAGCTGGGGTTGCAAACAGCCAGCGAAGTGTTTGCTGATCGCCGATATGAAGAGAATGGAAGCCTTCGCTCCCGCTCATTACCGGGAGCCTTGCTGGAAGATGCAGGGGAAGTGGCGGATCAGGTACTGCAGATGGTGAGTAATAAAACAGTTATATCCATTACAGGAAAAGAAATACCTGTAACGGCAGAAACGATATGTATACACGGTGATGGGAAACATGCTGTGGAATTTGCTCAAACCATTTATCAAAACCTGAAAAATCATTCTATTGAAATCAAGCCTTTCTAAGTTCCGGATCTTTGGCGGAGCAGGTTTAGGTGCAGCTTTCCTGATGGCCAACTCTTCTATCGGCCCAGGCTTTCTTACGCAGACAACGGTTTTTACACAGCAACTTATGACAAGTTTTGGCTTTGTCATTCTTATATCGGTGCTGATAGACATCGGAGCTCAACTGAATACCTGGCGTATTCTTGCAGCAAGTGAATTGCGGGCGCAGGATATTTCCAATAATTTATTACCAGGCCTCGGATATTTTTTATCATTCCTGGTAGTGCTGGGCGGTTTTGCTTTCAATATCGGAAATATAGCGGGATGTGGTTTGGGATTAAATGTGCTGACAGGTGTTTCTTTTGAAAAAGGAGCGATTATCAGTGGAGCATTCGCATTGCTGCTGTTCTGGATAAGAGAGGTTGGGAAAATGCTGGATGGGTTTACCAAGATCGTTGGAACAATTAAGATACTGCTTACGCTATTTATTGCTTTCAGTGCTCATCCGCCTTTACTGGAAGCTGTTCATCATACCATTTTGCCGGAAAAGATCAGCACTGCAGCTATTGTTACAATTGTTGGAGGAACGGTGGGCGGATATCTTACTTTCTCCGGTGCACACCGTTTACTGGATGCTGGCATTAAAGGAACAGCCAACCTGCCGCAGGTAAATAAGAGCGCGATGCAGGGTATTATTATTTCCACGATCATGCGGTTTGTATTGTTCCTGGCAACTGTTGGTGTGTTGGCACAAGGTGCAATACTGGATAAAGACAACCCTGCTTCTACTGTTTTTGGTGTAGCTGCAGGAGAAGCGGGACTCCGGATATTCGGTATTGTGTTGTGGAGTGCTGCCATTTCCTCCGTGATAGGCGCTTCTTATACATCGGTATCTTTCTTTAAAACATTTCATCCTTCACTTCAGAAACATGAACGGCTTTGTATCTCATTATTCATTGTATTGACAACGGCCGTGTTTGTTGCGGTAGGAAAGCCAAAGGAGCTGCTGGTGATGGCCGGTGCTGTAAATGGATTGATATTGCCTGTAGCGCT
The DNA here is from genome assembly GCA_036262095.1 of Chitinophagaceae bacterium. Lineage (GTDB taxonomy): Bacteria > Bacteroidota > Bacteroidia > Chitinophagales > Chitinophagaceae > Terrimonas_A. The sequence goes on from DATAJQ010000114.1 coordinate 11,160, forward strand.
TTCCATTATGCTGATCGCTGCTACGAAAAAAAGGATCATGAAAGGCTATAAACATCCATGGTGGATGCAGCTTGCAGGTTGGGTAGTAGTGGCTGTGATGGGATGGATGGGCGGTGTGGCCGTGCAGGAAACAATCAGTAACCTGTAAGTTTTGTGTCCAGGATATTTTTCCCTGAAAATCAACGGCATGTTTTTCCGGTACGATTATTTGTTGTAATCGGGTGTCTGATATGGAAAACATAACTCTTTTTCAGTTTTTTCACTGGTATTATAGCGCCGAAGGTAATCTCTGGCAACATGCAAGGGATGAAGCAAACCAATTAGCAGAATGGGGCATTACTTATGTATGGCTTCCTCCGGCATATAAATCGTTTGGAGGAACGGGAGAACCCGGCTATGCTGTATATGATCTGTATGATCTGGGTGAATTCAAACAACATGGAAGTATACGCACACGCTATGGTACAAAGGAAGAATACCTTGAATGCATCCATGCGCTTCACAGCAAGGGTGTAAAAGTGCTTGCTGATATTGTGCTGAACCACCGTTTGGGTGGAGACAAAATAGAACGTGTGCCTGCCCGTAAAGTAAACAATGATAACAGGAGCGAATACGTAAGTGATCCAGTTAAAATTGAAGCGTATACAAAATTTACTTTCCCGGCAAGACGAGGCAAGTACTCAAATTTTACCTGGGACTGGCACACATTTACCGGTGTATGCAACAATGATGATATCTATGTTATCCTGAACGAGTACAGTAAGGGCAAATGGGAAGAGATGCTGGAAACAGAGAATGGCAATTATGATTATCTCATGGGAAATGACGTGGAGTTCAGAAATCCTTATGTCCGGAAAGAATTAAAGAAATGGGGCAGTTGGTATACAAAGCTGACTGGTGTTGACGGATACCGGCTTGATGCGCTCAAACATATAACTCCGGATTTTTTTCCTGAATGGCTCGGCTTCATGGAGCATCATTTCAGAAAGGATTTCTTTTGCATAGGAGAGTATTGGCAGAACAATGTATATACCTTATTGAATTATTTTGAAACCACAGGTGAGCGTATCCGTTTGTTTGACGTGCCGCTTCACTATAATTTTTATGATGCTTCCCAACGGGGTGATGATTATGATCTGCGGCAGATATTTGATAATTCTTTAGTGAGCGAAAAGCCTGAGGCGGCCATCACTTTTGTAGACAATCATGATACGCAACCGTTGCAGGCACTGCAATCAACTGTTGAATACTGGTTCAAGCCATTGGCCAATGCAATGATACTTTTACGGGATAAAGGCATTCCCTGCGTGTTCTATCCCACGATGTATGAAGCAAAATATTTTGATATACAGGATGGAGAGGAAGTATATGTGGAGTTGAACAGCATCCCTGCCGTAGGAGTGATGATGAAGATCCGGAAGTATTTAGCGTATGGTTTACAGCGGGATTATTTTAATCATGCCAACATAATTGGATGGACGCGCGAAGGGCATGATGAAATGAGTTTCAGCGGTTGTGCAGTGCTGATGAGCAACGGGGAAGAAGGAAAAGAGGAAATGTTGCTGGGTATTCGTAATGCTAATAAAATATTTGTGGACGTATGTGGCAACCGGGGCGAAAAAGTAACGCTGGATGAAAATGGAATGGGATTGTTTTTCGTCAATGGGCGATCGGTTTCCGTCTGGATAAATGAAGAGGCCGGGAAGCTGCTTGATTTATAGGCAGATAACCGCCGGCCCACAACAAGCATAGCCTTTGTGTCATCTTCCATGTCACTAAAACCGATTTTATGATAGCAAGAGATGGATACCAAACGAGTTTATGGCAAAGCTCAATACCCCCTTATCAACCGGTTAATATTTCTGATAACAGTAACTATGATGTGATTATCGTAGGTGGTGGAATTACCGGTATATCAACGGCGCTGCTTTTGCAGGAATCAGGTAAAAAATGCCTTGTTTTGGAAGCAAATACATTATGTTTTGGAACAACCGGAGGAACAACCGCACACCTGAATACTTTATTGGATACCCCATATTCGACCATCCGTAAGAAGTTTAATGCAGAAAGCGCAGCCATTGTTGCAAAATCGACTGAAGCAGCTATTGAACTTGTAAAGCGGAATATTAAAAAGTACTCCATCGATTGTGATTTCAGTGAGGCGGATGCTTTTCTTTTTGCAGAGAACAGCAAGCAGGAAAAGCAACTGGAAGAAATAGCTGAGGCTGCCCTGGAAGCCGGACTTGATTTGCAGTTTACTGAGAATATCCCTGTTCCGGCGTCTTTCGTATCTGCCATACGGGTAAAAGGGCAGGCCAAATTTCATCCCTTAAAATATGTGTATGGACTGGCCAAAGCTTTTGAAAGAAGGGGCGGGCATATCAGGCAGGATTGCAGAGTTACCGGTGTAGAAGTGAATGAAAAGGTGGAAGTGACAACATCTTCCGGGCAATATGCCTGTGCAGATCTTATTTATGCAACACATATCCCACCCGGTGTAAACCTTTTACACCTGAGGTGCAGTCCTTACAGAAGTTATGTTATGGCTGTAGTGCTCGATAAAGAAGAATATCCTGCTGATCTCTGCTATGATATGGTTGACCCATATCATTATTACCGGACACAGGAAGTGGATGGGCAATTGTACCTGATAGCAGGCGGTAAAGATCATAAGACAGGCCATGAGGAGAATACTCAACATCGTTTTACAGAACTGGAAGCACATATCCGGAAAATGTTTCGTGTAAAAAAAGTTGCATACAAATGGTCATCGCAATATTATGAATCTGCTGATGGGCTTCCTTATATCGGCCATCTTCCAGGGCAGCCGGAGCATTTATATGTGGCGACAGGATTTGGTGGCAACGGAATGGTGTACAGCAGTGTGGCTGCATTGACGCTTGAAGCAATCTTAAATAATGAGGAAAACGGACAAACCCGTCTTTTTGATCCTAATCGGCTCAAACCGGTGGCAGGGTTTACCAATTTCATACAACAGAATGCAGGTGTGGCGGGAGAGTTATTAGGCCGGCTTTTCTCAGGCGAGCATTTGGAAGAACTGGCGGAGCTGGCCCCGGGTGAAGGAAAGATGGTGAGTTATGAAGGCCAGAAGATCGCGCTTTATAAAGATGAGGAAGGCGTATTGCACGCAATAGACCCTGTTTGCACCCATCTGAAATGTGAAGTGAACTGGAACAGTGCAGAAAGATCATGGGATTGTCCCTGCCATGGCACAAGGTATAATTATGATGGCCGGGTATTGACAGGCCCTGCAGACAGGGATGCAGAGCCAATATATATGGAGTCATTAGCAGAGCATTGATCAAAACGTCTGCTTTTTATTCCATCAGCTCTTCAATATGTGCCAGCTTTCCATCTTTGGTAATCCCTTCAATGATTACACGGAATGCTTTGGTGACATCATTATTATAAAATGTGAGCACCACGGGCTTGCTTGAAGAAACAATAACAGATGGGTTCCAGTAAAGCGTGCTGCGTACATCGCGCTGCTCGTTTTCCGGGGTAAAGCTGCTATAGTTGGGAGAATAGAATTCCCTGATAGGAGAATAACCTTCCACTTTATTATTGGCCAAACCTTTGCCCGGCTCATTCTTCACATCATTGCCGCGGCGGGTATAAATGGCAATTGCTCCACTGCCTCCGTTGAATCCTCCCATGAATGGCGGCCTGAACACCTTAATATAAGCAACATCCTGTACGTTCACAGAAGAGATCATCGACACATCGCTCGACATTTCGTCAAGGTAAAGTGCGGGTGTGCCCTGACGCCATGTGAGAGTGGTATTAGCGCCATTGCCGGAGATCTGCAGACCGGCTACTTTGCCCTGGAGATAAGTAAAGATATCAATAGCACTTTTGGCAAAAGGATCATTTACAAGATCGAATTGATAACCGTCTCCTCCGGAGAAAAGGCCGGAAGCATATTTTTCATCCAATAGCTGCACAGCAGATTTGGTCTTACTTTTCACGATCACGTTTTCAAGGGTCTTTACCCTGTTCCTTTCAGCAATATCATTTGCTTCATTGGCAAGCAACCATTGACGGTAGTTGCCTAAAGTGTCAGAAAGGGATACAAAGCCATATTTGCTCACTGTTTTTCTTACTGAAGGCACTTGCAGGCGATCGGTCATGAACTGCAGCGAAGCATTTTTGAGATCTTTGCTCTGGAATTGATAATAGATCTGTGCCGTATCAAAGATGAATGTAGAGCGTTCATTGAATGTTCCATTGCTTTCAATAGGTACCAGCAATACCTGGCCTTCTGATTTTTTTTGCTTCAATAATAATATTACAGAAGCTCCGGGAGGTATCATGCCAGGCACTGCTCCATACACAGTTCCCGAAAGCGTCATGTAGGCAGTGTCTCTTCCATAAATGGGTTTCGGTGTTTTTCCGGATAATACCTCTTCCCATTTAAACCTGCGCCAGCCATGCGTGAGCATTACCAGGTCAAGTTTCTGGCTGATCTCATCTGTATTGGCGGAAAAATAATAGGCAGGATTATATACATCACCTTTCAGTTCACTGCTCAGCAGCAGGTGGGAGATAATATTTTGTGTGGTATCACGACCGATCGCTTCATCTGTTACGGCTACAGACAGGTTGCCCTCCAGGCTGTCTGGCAGGGTGATCTTTATTTCATTGCGCGCCCGCTTGTTCAATCCCCAATGCTGCACTTCCATTTGTGGCTTGAACTGATATTCTTCATTGTTTAAATAGGTGATCCGCTCTGCCAGTGGGTTCCAGTTTTTATCAAACACAGTAAAAGTGAGTATCCCGCTTGGCAGGTTTTGTGTTGGGACTGTTCCTTTGATCTCGGGAGTGGCTGTTGATTTCGACACTTTGAACACTTCATGCTGGAACATGGTGCCGATAACATGAAGGCTGTCGCTAGCTGCTGCCAGGCCGGGTGTATAGTTTAACTGAAAACGGCGGTTGCTACCGGTCACATACACCTGCAGGCTTACTCCGGAAGCTTTAGCTGCAGGAAGTTTGGTGGTATGCCCTACTTCTTTTTCATCTTTCCAGTTGGCTGTATACACCATTCCTTCTTTCGGGATTATCATAAAATATCCCATTCCGTTATGCATGGTACGCAGGCTATCGATCACTTTGCCCTGTGCATCAGTGATGGTCCCTTTTACTTTCACGGGTTTGCCCCATTGATCATTGGCTTTGAAAGCAATTTTATTGGCCAGGCCTACGACCATATCTCCACCTTCAGGGAAAAACTGAAGAGTTGGGACAGCAGGCTGTTTAGGGCCGCTTGCATTGGTTTCATTACCGAGAATACGTATTTGGCGGGTATATAAGAATGCAGAGTCAAAATTGAGCATCCAGCGGGTATAGGCCCTTACAAAAATAAATTTCCCTTTATAGTCGGCTGGGATATCAAATTGTCCATTGGTGACGGCGTCTATCAGCGGGCTTACCGTATGCTGAAGAAGATTGCCTTTATCATCGAGAAAGTCGGTATAAAAGTTTTTTGAATCAATAGCGGGCAGTATTTCACTCATCACATAAGCCTTGAACCAGATCGTTTCGCCGGTGGAATAAGCTTGTTTATCATAATGAAGGTAAGCGCGTTCGGGGCTGAACCGGTCAGCAAAATCATTGATGGCAGCATCTACCTGCTCCTGTGTTTTCTGCGAATAAGCCGGGGCAAAACTGATCAAACCCAGCAGGATAAGAGCCGCCTGCTGTAAAAAAGGAATCTTTTTCATGGGCCCTAAATTACGCAGGATCAGGTAGGAAAAGAAACCGTTAACAGTTTTGCAACAAAAAATCCCCACGGTGCAGGGTTTCCCACGGAGGCACAAAGCCACAAAGGTTTTCTGATGAGGATTGTTCTTAAAGAATACTCCCACCTTTAAAACCTTTGTGGCTTTGTGCCTCCGTGGGAAACTGTTGTTTTGTGGGTAAAGGACTTTGACCAGGAGAAGAAGATGAATCCGTTCTCCCGATCATATCCTGCTACAATCGTAAATTAAGGCTCGTCAATCATCCTGATACGTACAGTATTTTCTATTTTGCCCTGTCCATATTTATCCCAGAAAATCACTTTTACGATGTAAAACTCATCCCATTCCATCGGGGTGCCGGTATTCACTTTGCATTGAAGGTATTGAACACTGTCTTTATCAAATTCAGGGTTTCTTGCAAAAAGGTCGGGCTCAGATAGTATGGTCTTACCAGTTGTATCTGTGATCAGCAATGAACAGCCGACAGCCACTTTTTTTCCTTTTGCTGTTAATCCTTTGATGCCTTCATTGATGATGGTGAATTTTTCACCAAGTGGGATATCAGTATGGTTCAGGACTTCCCCATTCATTACCATCTTCGTTTCTCCGGGCACTATGCCGGTGTAACGGGTGTTGAGGCCTGTGCTTCCATTAACAGTAAAACCCTTTGCTGTGGTTTGTGCCTGGCAGGCATAGAGGCTGGCGGACAATACAAGAACTATCACCCATCTTACGGTTGCAGGTTTGCGGAACAGCAACGGCTGAATGGCTGTTATCAAATGCAGCAACAGGTGCCAGCTCATTCTGAAAGCTGCCATAATAATCCAGGCTGTAAGAATGGTCTTAAATAAAGTGAGACTGTCTTCCCGTAAAGAAAAAGGAACTTCAAAAAATAAGATCCGGACCCAGGCGAAAACGATCAGGGCGATAAAGAGTCCCAGTAAAAAAGTTTCTTTTAAAAACTTTCTCACACGGGCTGAAAGAATTTCCATGATAAAAAGATTAATAAGGTTTAATGAGGCGCAAAATTGCAGTGGTATTTTATCAGAAAAAAAGGAATAGAACTTAAGCGGGGTGTTTTGCCAATAAAGCGTCGTGTATGGGACATGAAGTATATATGCGATAGTGGTTTTACGCTACCGAAAGGGTTTGTCCTCGATTATGTGGTATACCAGGCTGGCAATTTTCAAATCTTGATCGTTTTTCGTTTGCTTTAACAATATATTCCTCCCCTGGCCGTTATCGCCTCGATAGGAGCAACTATTACGACCAACACCTTTGTAAAACCAATTTCGTATGGCAACCAACTCTACTCTTCCGCCGTTTATCGGCCCGTTACTTCAGCGCATACATATAATCTCAACAGCTTCACGGGTTTCAGATAATATCGATCACATCATTTCTTATTAAGTGACTACCTGTGTCATTCCCCTTGCCAGGGTGACTTGACATCTCTCTATATTAAAAACACCAATATGTTTAGAAGAACCCTACTCTTTCTGATGTTACTGTTCGTGCTGGGATCACAGGGATATCTATATGCCCAATGCTATTCAGCATATAGCTACTCCAAAAAAATTGCTTTTAATAATACCGGGCCTGCACTGACAGATTTCCAGGTGAAAGTAAAAGTGAATACCCAGGAACTGATCGGCGCAGGCAAGATGCAGGCCAGCGGGAACGATATACGTTTTACGGACGCTTCGTGTAATGATCTTAGTTACTGGATCGAGTCGGGTATTAACACCACAAATACAATCATCTGGGTAAAAGTAAATTCCCTTCCGGCCAATGCCATTACCATTTTGAATATGTACTATGGTAATGCTTTAGCTCCGGCAGCAAGCAATGGTGTAACTACCTTCGAGTCTTTTGATGATTTCGAAAGTGGGACACTCAGCGGATGGACATATATCGGGCTCAACACCTGGTCAGTTGCTGATTTTGGAGGAAGCAAAAGAATGAAGGGATCTAATCTCATAGATGACATCGGGACGGCGGCTGTAAAATATACAGGTCCATTAACAGATTATGCGGTGGAAATGGATTACCTGAGTATTAATTCAGACGCTATGGGAGGAGTTCTCTTCGAATACACCGATCCTGCCAATTTCTTTGCGATCCACTCGATGACTGATGAGTTCAACATGATCATGCAATCGCTGATCGTGGATAATATAGCGGACTACACCGGCGCCTGGGATTATACACACTATAATAATGTATGGTATAAATGGAATGTTGAACGCACCAGCGCAGGAGCTGCGGTCTATTTCGATGAGCAAAAGATCGCCGACCTACCCTCGGTATTCAATTCAGGCGCGGGCGTATGGGGATACGGTCTTGTTGATGGAGCGGAGATCTATATTGATAATTTCCGTGTCAGAAAATTAGCTCCCGCGAATACTATTGAGCAAGTGGTTGCTCCTTTGATTATCAGCCTCACCCCCCCCACAAATACAACGGGGGTTTCCAGGAACGTAGACCTGGTCATGCAGTTCACCACGGACCTCAAAAAAGGTACCGGCAATATCACTATTTATAGAACATCCAATAACAGTATTGTTGAACAGATCAGTGTAAACAGCAGTAATGTAACGATCAGCGGCTCTACTGTCACGATAAATCCAACATCTGATCTTCCTTCTCAAACAGATGTGTACGTCCTTATTGATGCAGGTGCTATCCTTGACCTGGATAATAATCCCTTTGCTGGTATTAATAACACGGCCACGTGGACTTTCCAAACGTCTCCCAGACTTGATCAGCATATCAGCTTTGCTCCGACTAACAGTGTTACCTATGGAGATGCTGATTTTGATCCCGGTGCTACAAGTGATAACCCTTCCAACACGATTACTTATACAAGTAGCAATACGGCTGTTGCCACGATCGTAAGCGGAAAGGTCCATATCCTGAAAGCCGGTACCACCACTATTACGGCAAGTCAGGCCGGCCATGCCAATTATAATCCGGCAACAGATGTAACACAAACACTCACAGTACTACCAAAAAGTCTTACTCTTACCCTTAATGCCACACCTCTTATCACGAAAGAATATGATGGCAATACAAATGCTACTCTAGCGACAGGTAACTATACACTAGTTGGTATTGTAGGAAGCGATGCTGTGACAGCAAGTGGTGCAGCCAGCTATGCAGATAAGAGTATTGGTACAACAAAAAATATTACTGTTACAGGTATTGCACTCTCGGGAGCCCAGAAAGATAATTACACTCTCGCAACCACCAGCGGCAACACTACCGGAAATATCACACCAAAATCAGTAAGCGTTATCCTGATCGCAATACCTGCAATTACTAAGGTATATGATGGCACAACGGCGGCATCACTGGCCGCAGGCAACTTCGGTATTGCCGGACTGGTAGGTGGCGAACAGGTAACAGTTACCGGTACTGCCTCGTATGATAACAAAAACGCCGGAACAGGTAAAACAGTAACCGCCAGCAATTTTGTTCTCGCAGGAGCGGACAAAGACAATTATACGCTTTCCACTACCACTGCTTCCACAACAGGTGAGATCACTGCCAAATCTATTTCCTTCGCCTTAAATGCAACACCTGTTATTACCAAAGAATATGACGGAACTACTACAGCCTCGCTGGCTGCCGGTAACTTCCAGTTGAATGGACTGATCGGCAGCGATAATGTGTCTGTAAACGGAACAGCCAGCTATGATACCAGGCAGGTAGGAACAGGTAAGACCATTACCGTTAGCAGTGCTGCATTACAGGGAGTTGATCAGGGCAACTATTCGCTTGCCACAACATCGGCTACAACAAGTGGTAACATCACGGCAAAAGCTATTACCGTCTCTCTTAACGCAAGCCCGCTTATCACCAAAGTATATGATGGTAACATTTCTGCTGCCCTTGCCGAAGCCAATTATTCACTGTCCAGCATCCTGAATGGCGACGATGTGAAAGTATCGGGAAATGCTGATTATGATAACAAGAATACAGGAACCGGTAAAACTATTTCCGTGACCAATTTTGTGCTTGCCGGCGCGGATAAACTGAACTATAACCTGACTACAACATCGGCTGCAACGAGTGGCGATATCACAGCAAAAGCCCTTACTGTATCGCTCAACAGCAGCCCGGCAATCACCAAGGTGTATGACGGCAATACGAATGCAACTCTTGCCGCAGCGAATTATTCACTGTCCGGCATTGTCGGCAGCGACGCTGTTTCTGTAAGCGGTAATGCACAATATGCGGATGCAAAGGCGGGAAATAATAAAACAATCACTGTGGGAGGTTTCGCCCTGGCGGGAGTAGATATGAGTAATTATATACTTAGCACAATCACTGCCACAACTACAGGTAGTATTACCACCAAGGCACTCACCGTTACTTTGAACAGTAGTCCTGTTATCACCAAAGAGTATGATGGCACAACAGACATCGCCCTTGCACCCGGTAACTATCAACTCAGCGGTATTATCGGAGCCGATAATGTACTGGTTTCCGGTACGGCAGATTTTGACAATAAAAATGCAGGCAACAACAAAACCGTTACTGCTAATGGATTTGTTTTAGCAGGAGCTGATAAAGCCAATTATTCAGTCACAACACTAAGTGCAACTACAACAGGTAGTATCACTGCCAGGGCTCTGATGATAACTGCTGATAATAAAGTGCGGTTTGCAGGAGTTCCTAATCCTGTATTTACAGCAAGCTATGCCGGTTTCTTAAATAACGAAGGGCCGGAAGTACTGACTGCCGATCCTGTTTTCAGCACCACCGCTACGCAGGCCAGCCTTCCGGGAGATTATCCTATTGATGTATCGGGAGCAGCAGCGGCTAACTATACGATCAGTTATACTGCCGGAACACTTACTATTAAAGGCGGGGCACCTACGGTCATCAATTTCAACCAGGCGGTGTTACCTGAGAACAAACCTGCAGGAACGCTCGCCGGTACACTGAGTTCATTGTCAGATGATCCATCGGGTGCTTTCACTTTTACACTGGTGAACGGTGCAGGCGATACAGATAACCAGTTATTCACTATTAATGGAAACCAGTTGCTGTCGAACGCTTCTTTCAATTATGAAGAAAGATCAACCTTCACCGTAAGGGTTCGCTCCACTACACAGTATGGCCTGTGGCTGGAAAAGTCTATTACAGTAGAGATCATAGATGTGAATGAAGCGCCGACCCTGGATCAGCCTGAAGATAAAGCGCTCTGCTTTGTGAATACACCGCAGACTATTGACCTGGCGGGCATTTCTGCCGGACCGGAAGCCAGCCAGACCACTACCCTTTCTGTAAGCTCTGATAACAACTCCCTGTTCGGATCATTGACCATAAGCGGTACAGGTTCTACAGCACAGATCAGGTATACAATAATGTCTAATGTTGCAGGTACAGCCCTGGTATCTGTGAAAGTAAAAGATAATGGAGGTACTCAAGATGGCGGTACAGATGAAGTGGTGAAAACCTTCCGCATTACTGTCAACCCCAACCCTGTGTTCACGATCAGCAGTGAGAAAGGCACTAGCCTTTCAAAAGGTAACAGTAGTCAACTGACCATTACCGGATCAGATATAGCCTCTGTGCAATGGAGCCCGGCCACCGGCCTCGATGATGCACAAAGCCTGAAACCTGTAGCACGTCCGCTTACCAACACAGTTTATTCCGTGATTGCAACCAGCGCCGCAGGTTGTACAACTACAGGCAGCATTTCCATTGCAGTTGTGGATGATCTTGCAGTGATCGAGCCTAAGATTATCATCACTCCTAATGGTGATGGCATCAATGACCGTTTCGAGATCAAGAACATTGATGCATATCCGAACAACAGGCTGCAGGTATTCGACCGCTCAGGAAAAGTGGTATATGAGAAACAGAACTATACCAATAACTGGGATGGCAAGGTGCAGAACAGGCCTTTAGCAGACGACACCTACTTTTATGTACTGACCGTTAACGGCAAAGTGATCAAGAAAGGGTCAATTACGATCATTAAATAACTCATATCCTATTAAATCCAATAAAATGAAAAGCACTTATATCTGTATAGTTATGCTGACCTGCCTGCTTATCGGGCATGCGGCTTCAGCACAGACATACACCAATAATCCGATCAGTCAGTATTACAGGCATGGCTATCTTTGGAACGGGGCTTATGCAGGAGCAAGCAAAAAACCGGTCTTATATGGCCTGGCAAACAGGAGTTGGATCGGGTTTGACGGTGCGCCAACCGTTATCACTTTTGCCGGGGATCTCGGCTTCAGCACCCACTCAGGCGCCGGAGTGCTTGTATCAAGCAACAAAGCCGGGGCTCTGCAAAGGGTGAATGCAAGATTTAATTATTCTTACCGCCTTGATTTCAGTGAAACTCAAAAACTCCGGATGGGCGTGGGCCTTAACACCTATCGTGAGCGTCTTAATATGGCGGCGCTGGGAAGTGATGGCGCTATCGATCCTGCGGTAAGGGCTTTCAATGAAAAAGGAGTTTATATTGACGGCGAGTTTGGCGCTGTATATGAAAACAAGAAATTCACCTTTGCCGGTTCGCTGATGAACCTCCGCAGGGCTGTGCAAAAAGAAAGCATCCGGCCAAGTGATCTTCCGATCTTTCAGTTAATGGCCTCTTACTCTTTTGCAGCGGAAGAAAATATCAATCTCAAGCCACTGGCATCATTCAAACATTTCATCAACCAGAAGAACCTGTTTGCAGGCGGCCTGCAAATGGAGTATGAAAAAATATTTCATGCAAGCCTGTTGTACCAAAGCACAGGCAGCGTACTGGGTATGCTTGGTGTTACAGTAAAAGATATGGGTGAGCTGAATATCGGATATGGCAGCAATAACAAAGATGGCTATGGCCAGCAATGGGAAGTTGGCCTGCTCTTCAGGCTGAAATAAAACAGAATTGACATTTTAAAAGAAAAGCCATGCACTTTGCATGGCTTTTCTTTTAATCCAGTTTCTGATATTTGTATTGCTGCCCTTGCAGAAGGGGATGTCCGCCTTCCAACCCATCCTTTGTAGGTTTCAGCACCACATTATTGAAATACACTTCAGTGATCCAGGGCTCAAAGCGGAATTCAAAATAAGTATGGTTACGGTTGGTAATAGAAAAAGAAGAGAAACGTTCCGGGCAAAGCTCAAACAATAACTCAATTTTTTTGATGGGCTGCCGGGGAATGGTAAAAAAACCTTTATTGTCGGTTGCTCCTTCAATTATCCCGGAATCGGTGTGTATACGCACCTGTGTGTAACTAAGGAAATATACATTCTTATCATTGATGTGAATAGCAGTAAAGTCGCCGGTATCTTTCCGGCTTTGCAACAAAGTATAATCTGCTGTATGACGATCAGGAGCAGGAGTATTTAAAACAAGGAGACTGTCTTTTTCGATCCATTGCCATTTGCCGCTGCCGCTGCGGTCCATAGCTCCGTAAGAAAAGAAGAACTCAAAACTGCTGTCGGGCTTCAATAAAAGACCTGAAGCCATTTCCATTACTCCACGCAGTTGATATTCACCAGTGAGCGTGGGAGAGGTTTGTGCCTGCATCATATAGGTATTAAGGTTTAATAAAAGAAAAAGATAAACGCGTTGCTTCATAATTAAAAAACGGCTAAACTACAGACGGGTCTTTCTTATGAAAAACCAAACTGAGTGAAATGTATCAAAAATCAAGTGAGCCGTTTTCGCTGCTGTTATTATTGACTAACACTTGTTATTTGTTTTCGCTCATTTGTCATCTACTACGAAGTATCTACATTTCATCAGCTATTTCCTACACCTCACCGGTTTCTATTTTTCGGAAAGACTATACTGCTTCATCTTTGTGTCGTCAATCAATAATGACCATGACCATTAACCTTAAACCTTTACTATGAACCTTCGGCTTCTGCTAACTGCCGGTTTATTACACCTGCAGCAAACAGAAGCCAGCGATCCGGGTTCTTTTCCAGCAATTATTGATGATATGTGCTGCTGTGCTGATATAAGCAGCCTGGACGTTTCATAACAGGACGGTGACTAATATAAATAAGCCTGCACTTCTTGAATGCAGGCTTTTTATTACGCTTTAATCAGCTTTTGCCACGCCTGGTGTAAACAATATTGCCGGACAGGCAGCGATGTATGATTTTTGAGATGTGTAAAGATGATGTATGGGTTTAACAGTAGAACAAATACAGTTGGTAAAAAATACCTGGGGGCCTTTCAGGCGTATTGACCCCAAATTAGTAGGTGATGTGTTTTACAGCAAACTGTTCATGGAGCACCCCGGCCTGCGTCGTCTCTTTCCCAAAGACATGGGAGAGCAATATCAGAAGCTGCTGGCTATGGTCAATCTGATCGTAGGCCGGTTGCACCAGATAGATAAGCTGACAGATGATATTTCCGAAATGGCACGCCGCCATGTCCGTTACGGTGTGAAAGCAGAACACTATGCAGCAGTAGGCAACGCACTGTTCTGGACACTTGAGCAGGGCATGGGAAGGGATTGGGTGCCTGAAGTGAAGCAGGCATGGACTGCTTGCTACACAATCCTGTCTGATACGATGATCAACGCCTCGTATCCCAAACCGCAACGCAAATGATGCTTTACATAACAGTACCCTAACCGTACCGTACCCTTTTTCCAGCAACACTGGCAGGTGCAGATCCTTCCGTACCTTATACGTTCCAATTGACATTTACCACACTTCGCCGGCTAAATTTTGAAGATAGTGGCAGGTGGTTTACTTTCAGGGTTATGCGACTAATATACCTGTCAGTGTTGCTTTTTCTGATCTCCTTCGGCAGCCTGGCGCAAACACCATCCTACAATTTCCGCCGGGTTAGCGCCAAGGACGGATTGGGCGATGGTGTTGTGAGCCCGATTGCCAGGGATAAATACGGGTATATATGGTTTGGTTCATTGAGTGGCCTTAACCGCTATGATGGCTATCGCGTCACCAATTTTTTCTTCAATAACAAAGACAGTTTTTCCATCCCCACCGATTTTGTCCGCACTATTTTTTGCGATGTATATGGCGATATATGGTTTGGTTATGGCAATGGCCTTTACCGTTTTGATTATCCTACCAAACATTTTGAGCTGATAGCAGCCACCAGGGGCGTTGGCGTAAATGAGATCCGGCCATCGGGCGACAGCCTTTGCCTGCTGACTGAAAAAGGGATTGCTTTTTATAATACGGTACATAAAAGATTCTCGTTTGGCAGTTCTGCCAATAACGATCCGATGGTGAGGGTGCCGATGTATGAAGGATATGTTTACCGGCAGGAAGCATACATCGCAACTAATACCGGCATACTGGTATATAATGTTGTCAACAAGACCAGCCACATGCTGTATATGAGCCGGGGAAAAGAGCTGGGAGTGCATAAGGTAGTGATCGATAGCAATGGAGTTGTGTGGGCCACCCGGTATGATAAAGGAGCGCTGTTGTATAAGGGGATTAATAATAATACAGAGTTCCAGGAAATCACCAGCCACCGCTATGGAGATGCCGGTGCATTCGACCGGATCATTGATATCTATGTTGACCGCAACAACCGGCTTTGGCTGGGTACTATATGGAATGGATTGGTTGGAGTGAACACTACAGACAATTCTTTCACCGCTGTTGTAAATGATCGCCGTATAGCCACAAGCATCCCGGAAAACCATATCAACAGGATATTTATGGACAAGCAGGGTTTTATGTGGCTTGGTACGGAGGGGTCGGGGGCTGCTTATTTTCAACCGGATTATAACCTCTTCAATATCTTTTTCCCGGAACCACTGAAACTTATCAGGCCGCATGTATGGTGCCGCACTATTGCAGAGGATAAAGAGGGCAATTTATGGATGGGGACGGGAACAGGCCTGGTGAAACAATTTGCTGGCTCCGAAAAAAGTATATTGTTCAGCAGGAATGAAGTGACAGGAAATAAAATGATCCATAATAACTCCATCCGCGCACTTTTTTGTGACGATGATGGTAATATGTGGATAGGTACCGCTACAGGCATAAACCTGTATGAAAGATCTTCTGGTAAGATGAGGTTCTTTAATACAGAAGATTCCTTACCCAATTCCTTTTACTGGCAGATACTGCAAGACCGGAACAAAAATATCTGGTTTGCAAGCAATGGAGGCTTCTATTATAAATTATCAGGCAGCTACACTTTTCATAGTCTTCATCAGCATCCTGTATTAAAAGCATATGCAGGCTATGGCGGTCGTTGCATGCTGGAAGACAGCCGGGGTAATCTGTGGTTGGGATTGAACGGACGTGGGCTGCTTCTTTATGACACCAGGCAGCAAGAGGCTAAGCACTGGGAAGCATTAGGAACAAAAGACAACCCTATCGGTAATATCATTACGTCCATTGCTGAAGACAAAAAAGGAATTATCTGGTTCAGCAGTTATTATGGCCTGGCTTCCTATGACTACACAACGGGAAAGTTTACCACCTACTCGGATATACATGCCATGGAATCCTTGCAGATATCCGGCCTCAATGTAGATGAAGAAGACCGTTTATGGCTGGCTACTACAAGAGGGATCCTGATGCTGGATAAAGACCGGAATACCTTTAAGCGCTTTAACATGGAAGATGGGCTTCCTGATATACAGTTCAATGACCAGGGCTCCTACACCTTGAAGAACGGCATGTTTGTTTATCCCACCTACGATGGCTTTGTGTCCTTTGATCCATTAAAGTACAGCGAAAAGAATATTGCCAGCAACACGATCATTTCTTCGTTCACCATTCCGGACAATCCGGCGCCACGGGTATTGGATGCAACAGATAAAAAGGAAATACATCTTTCAGCTTCGCAAGGCTTTTTTACCATTGAGCTGACGGCGTTCAACTATTCCAATCCCCGCGAAACCTGGTATGCCTATAAACTGGAAGGTTTTGATAAGGATTGGATACATACGAAGAACCGGCTGGCCAATTATACCAATGTGCCCGGAGGCGCATACACGTTCCGTTATAAATCTTCTTCTGACCCTACCAACTGGAATACGGAAGAGAAATCAATCCTTATTAAGATTGACACTGTTTTCTATAAAACCTGGGTTTTTCGCATTACCTCCGTTGCACTTCTTCTCGGGCTTAGCTTCTTTATTTACCGGTACCGTATTAAACAAAGAGAAAAACTGTTGCGACTCGAAAACAAATCACAGTTGCTGGAAAAGGAAAAGGCACAGGTGATGTATGAAAACCTGAAGCAACAACTGAACCCGCATTTTCTTTTCAATTCTCTTACCTCCCTGAGCAGCCTGATAAGAGTGAACCCCAGGTTGGCGGGCGAATTCCTGGAAAGCCTGAGCAAGACCTACCGGTATATATTGAAGAGCCGGGATAGTGAAACCGTTCCTTTGGTCAGTGAAATAAAGTTTGCAGAGACCTATGTACTTCTTCAACAAACAAGGTTTGAAAAAGGCCTGCAGGTGAATTTTTCAGTGCCGGAAGAATATAATCACCGGAAAATTGCACCGGTTACTTTACAAAATATGATCGAGAATGCGATCAAGCATAATATTATTGATGAAGAGAGCCCCCTGGTGATTGATATTTATACAGAGGATGATTATATCGTGGTGAAGAACAATATGCAGAAAAAGAATTTTGTGGAAACGAGTAACCGGCAGGGCCTTATCAATCTGCAATCCTTATATCATTACCTGTCTGACAGAAATGTGGAGATAATAGAAGATGTCAATTCTTTCATGGTCAAAATCCCTTTGTTATGATCAAAGCAGTTATAGTAGAAGATGAAAACCTGATTGCGCGGGAGTTGCAAAATAAAATCGCTGCTGTGGCATCTGATGTACAGATAACGGAAATATTGCCCAGCCTCAAGACGGCCAAAAAATGGTTTATGCAAAATGCAGAACCGGACCTTTTGTTTATGGATATACAGCTCAGTGATGGTGTCAGCTTTGAGCTGTTTGATCATTTCCAGTTGAATTGCCCTGTTATTTTTACAACAGCGTATGATGAATATGCGATACGGGCATTTAAGGTAAACGGTGTTGATTACCTGCTGAAACCTGTGGATACTGATGAATTAAGATCTGCTATCGACAAATGCCGCAAGTTGCTGGAAAATAAAACAGCGCCGCCGGTGCATATCAGGGAACTGATGCAGGTGCTGCAGCATCCTCAATCATCCAATCCGTTATATAAAGAGAAATTCATCGTCAGTATCCGGAACAACTGGATACCGGTCAATACCAGGGATATCGCATGTTTTATGCGGGATAATCTGAATTATATCTATACGTTTAATGGAGAGAAATATATCCTGGATTATGCCACACTGGAAGAAGTGGAAGAGCTGCTTGACCCAAGGGTGTTTTACCGGGCCAACCGGCAAAGCATCATTCATGCAGATGCCATACAAAGTGTGAAGCCGCATGAGAATCAGAAACTGACCATTACGCTGAAAGCACCACTGAAAATTGAAATGGATATCAGCCGGGAGAAAGCGCCGGCATTTAAGAAATGGTTCGACCGGTAAAAAAGTTTGCCGTTGATTATTTGCGGTTTACAGTTTATCTTATCCTTAAGTAGTAACTCATACACACTTAAACCTGCAATAATTTTGTTAGGACATTGCTTGATAAGAACTGTAAACCGCAAATAAGAACGGCAAACAGTACGATTAGTTAGTTCGGGCTAATGGACGTAATGATCATCGGCACTTTTTCAAACTCATTCGTTTTGTCCAGAAAGTGAGTAACTCCAAGCTTTTTGCATTGCCTCTTATAATATCCGCCGGACGAATTCGTGATCATGATCACGTTGCAGTTCCAGCCCAGTTCCTGGATCTTTTGCAGCAGGTCGATACCGCTTTTTCCAGAAAGATTTATATCTAATAGCACAACGTCATGTGCTTTATTATCGAGCATACGGAATGCTTCATTATAGTCACTGGCAGTTTGAATACTGCTGATGCTTTCCACATCAACGAGAAGATCGATCATGCGTTCAACAAACTCCTCATTATCATCAACAATAAGAACGGAGAGCATCTTACTGGTTTTTCGATAGTACATCATAACAACAAAGTAATGATCAACAGAGCCTTAAAAAAATAGAGTCAACTACAATAATGGCGTACAGCTTACATAGGCAAGGCTGTAGTGCGTTCACTACATCTTATTGTTTCAATAAGGAACAGGAATGGGGTATGGTTGGTTGAATACGGAGTGTTAATTTTTCAGTATCCGCCTTATCGATGGGATAAGGTGAGTGGAAAAAGCGTCCTTGCTGATAAAATCGTCAGCACCAGCTTCCATAACCCTTGATTTATATTGCTCTGCAGGATAAGTGCTGACAATAATGACCGGCAATCCTTTTTTTTCCTTTTTGATCTTCTTTAACGCTTCCAGGCCATTGCCACCGGGCATTACCATATCGGAGATGACCAGGTCCCAGGGGGCTGTCATTACCTTATCAAATAGCTCGATACCGTTCTCCGCTTCTTCGGTATGTAATATACCGAATTCATCTTCAAGCAATTGAACGATCCCTTTGCGTATATGAATATGGTCATCTGCAATAATGATACGTAGCATAGCCGTGGAGGCGTTGATCTTTTTTAACACACGCCCAACACAAACGCCTTATGCAAAATACCTGTTTCCGGCCGAACGGCTTGTAGCACAGGGTTTTCAAATGGTGTAGATTTTATACTACAAGGGTCACCGGCCATCGCTCCTAGATGATCTTCTTCTCGATAGCATACCTTGTAAGTGCAGCATTGGAACGAAGGTTCATTTTTTCAATGATCCGGGCACGGTAGGTGCTTACCGTAGTGCTGCTCAAGGAGAGTTGGCTGGCAATTTCCGAAACAGATTTGCCGGCTGCAAGTAATTTGAATACATCGAATTCCCGGTCTGAAAGTAGTTCATGTGGTTGCTGGCCTGTATCATCACGGTAGGCATTGGCCAGCTTCTCTGCAACCGAAGGAGTAATGAATTTTTTACCTAACAATACCGTTTGAACTGCCCGTATGATCTCATCATGTATACTGTCTTTACCCAGGTAACCTGCAGCCCCTGCTTTCAGTACGCGCAAAGCATATTGATCTTCAGGATACATGCTCATGATCAGCACGGGAACATGAGGGGCCACCTGCTTCAACTGGCTTAGCGCATCCAATCCACTCCGTCCCGGCATGTTCATATCGCAGATCACTATATCCCATTTATCGTTTATGACCTGTGCAACCAATGTTTCTGCATCGGCCGCTTCTCCTATCCTGGCTGAGGGATATTCTTCCAGTAAAATTTGTTTTAAACCTCTCCTGACAACAGCGTGATCATCTGCAATAAGAATGTTCAACATGTTCAACGGTTTTCTTTGGCAAAAACAGGTAATGGAACTATTACTTCCACTATGGTACCCTCACCCTGCACGCCTGTTATTTTATATTCTCCCCCGATCATCAGGGTCCTTTCTTTCATTCCTAATAAACCCAGGGTTTTTTTCTTTGCATTTTCTGCGTCAAAACCCTTACCATTATCCTTGATAGTTAAAATTAAGCTATTCTCTTTTTGTAACAAGGTCACTGCTACTTTATCCGCTCCCGAATGCCGCGCCACATTCGTCAACGACTCCTGCAGTATCCTGAATAAACCAATCTTGACCGGTTCGGGCAATAACAGCTCTGCCGGAGGCAGGTTCACTTCAACACCGATACCCGATCGGTTCTGAAATTCTTCTATATGCCATTCCATTGCGGCAATCAGGCCGAGATCATCCAGCAGGCTGGGCCTTAGTTCAGAAGAAATATGCCGCACTTTTTTTACCGTCACATCAATCAGCGACAGAAGCTCGGTTATTTTTTCTTTTACCGGGTCACTGGCCGGCTGAAGTTTTCTGTTGAGCCAGGATACGTCCATTTTTAAAACAGTGAGCAATTGCCCCAGCTCATCATGTATTTCCCTGGCAATATGAAGGCGTTCCTCTTCTCTTACATTTTGGAGATGCTCTGTCAGTTTTCTGGTTGCATCATATGATTCTTTCAACTTTTCTTCTGCGAGGTATTGCTCCGTCACTTCATTGGCCAGTACCAGGCGTGTCGGCTTTCCTTCATAATAAATATCATGGGTCACCACATCTACATAGATGATCTCGCCGTCCTTTCTTTTATGCCGCCAGACCCCGGCATAATGGATACCTCTGAACTGCCGGTTGGTAGCTGCTCTCAGCCGTTCAATATCCTCATCCGGCCGGAGCATGAATATGTCAAGGTGTAAAAACTCTTCCTGCGTGTAGCCGTATTGTTTTAATGCAGAAGTGTTCACCTCGATGATCGTATAATCAGGAAGACTGAGCATCCACATAGGCAGCGGATTGCTTTCAAACAGCAATTTGTATTTCTGCTCTGAGTTACGGAGGTCTTCCTCTATTTTTTTCAACTCGGTGATGTCAATGCCTGTTCCAAGCAAGCAGGGGCCACCTTCATAATTTATTTTAACGGCTTTAAAGAAATAAGGCAATATGTTGCCGCTTTTGGTCAGAAACCGTCCTTCGGCATCATTCATCCCCAGTTCAAACACACCCTGAATGCGTTCAATGATATAGGCTTTATCCTCTTCAACAAAAAAATCGGACGGGTGCATATTCGTGATCTCTTCGGCTGAATAGCCGGTGACCGATTCGAGTTGCTCATTCCAGCGGATGAATTTACCCGTGTGGTCGAAGAAATAAAATACACCAGGGAGACTGAATATGAGTTTATCGGCCAGCTCTTTTGCTTCTCTTAGTTCCGTTGTTTTATCCTCTACTTTAAGTGCCAGTTCTTCATTGAAAGATTTGAGTTTGTTTTCCATCTGCTTTTCCAGCAGGTCGCGACGGTTAAGTGAATGCGTATTGTACCAGGCAATAGCAATAAAAATAAGTATGGTGATGGAGGCATATAATACCACACCAAACTCATAGCTGTATATCCCGGCCCAGTATCCCCATAAGCGCAGGAGGCCTAGAGCTGCGGGTACGATAATGGCGACCGGTATTAATAATCTTGCTGTAAGACTGCCATTCAATGAAGAAGTGAATTCCCTCATAAACCCGATCCCAGGATTGGCAAAAAGAAGAGCGATAGCAAAAAGGAAAAAACAGATCGCCGTGTTCAATGCCATGGCCACGTAATTGAACACACCGTAAAACTCCTGTACCTGATATAGATAACCCAGCAGGGAAAGAAGGCTCAGCAGGGCAATAAAGAGCGCGATAAAATGAGTAGCTATCCGGCCTTTTTTATTTTCATATTGCAGAAGCAGTAAAGAAATGCCGGCCAATAAAAAACAAGCCGCAGTGTTGGGTGCCATTTGGTTGGGCTGCCCTCCTTTGGTGTTTTCTTCCAGCTTATTAATAAACAGAATTGAATCGGGGTGGAAACCTGTATCAAATAAAAGGCTGGCAAGGATATACAAACCGGTGAGCAGTACAAGAATGGCAAATGCATATCCTGTAATAGCTGCCTGCCTGGTATTTTTCGCGCGACTGCTCCAAAGAAATGAAAGGCTAAGGAGTATAAAGCATACGGCAGATAACGGGTTCATCGCTGCCGTTTGACTGAATATGCTTTTGAGTAAGGTAATATTAAACTCCCACCCCGCCAGTACGAGCAGGGCAATCGTCAGGATAATATATATAAGATATCTGGACCAGCGGCGCAGCCGTTGTTGCAAAGAGATATCCGATGGTAATTGCATACATCCGTGTTTACTACATGAGGCGCTGAGGTAAATAAAAATAAAACAAAAAACACGCTTGCTGCAAAGTTTTAGTTGATAGGTGTTATGAAATGATCAATGTGTAAGAATATACTCTTAAAAAGTCATTGTTAAGACGTTACTCAAAGGCCGGCAGCTGTACTTTCAATGTGCATCCTTTGCCGGGAGCAGATTCCACCTGAACGGCGCCATTGTAAAATTCTGTGCGCTCACGGATATTGGAAAAGCCGATGCCCTGGTAAGTGTGGCGCGGGTCAAAGCCATTGCCATTGTCTTTAATAAGCAGTTCGATCTTCCCTTCTTTGCTGCTTAATGCAATTTGAGTAAGCGATGCCTGGCTATGCCGGAGGATATTTTTTAATTGTTCCTGCACGATCCGGAAAAGAGTGATCTTTTTTCCGGATGATAATTGCTCAATGCCTCCATCCTGCTCATGGGTGAAACGGACATTCATGGCTCCTGCCAGTTCGATATCCTTTACCAGTGTTTGCACGTTGCCAATAAGACTTTCCTCTTTTAGTTGGGGAGCTACAAGTTCTTTGGATAGTTTGCGGATCTCTTCAATGGCAAGGCTGATATACTCACTGCTTTTTTGTTTTATCTCCTGCTGATCTTCTTTACAGGCTTCAAGTTTATCAATAAACAATTTTGCAGTAAGTAATACCTGGTTCACATTATCATGCAGCTCGTGGCCTATCCGTGTTTTTTCCTTTTCCTGCGCACGGATCACGGTTTCAGCAATTTCTTTCTGGCGTTGCAGCCGTTCATCGGCCAGTTCATTGCGCAGTTGTATCAGTGGAGACACGTCCTGCAATGAGCCGATCATTTTTACGGGGAGATCATTTTCATACACAACAAATCCTTTATCCTGCACATGTTTATAACTGCCGTCAGCGCATTTGAAACGATATTCATCTTCCCACGATTTTTTATGGCGGTCAGTAGCATCCTTTACTTTATCGGCAAGGCGGTCACGGTCTTCAGGATGTATGCGGCGCAGCCACCAGGAAAGCCCTTTTGAATTGTCCCATTGATAGCCGATCATTTGCATCAGTGCTTCGTTGCGGAATATCTGGCCTGATTGCATATCCCATTCCC
Organism: Chitinophagaceae bacterium; assembly: GCA_036262095.1. Lineage (GTDB taxonomy): Bacteria > Bacteroidota > Bacteroidia > Chitinophagales > Chitinophagaceae > Terrimonas_A. Next base: position 34,756 of record DATAJQ010000114.1, read on the forward strand.
AGATGGCATCCGAAGTAGCACGGGTAAGATGAACGATGCGTTCTTTTGCCTGCCTTAATTCTTTTTCAATATGACTTATGTCGGGAATATTAACGGCCTGGCCGGAAAGCAATTTTTTTCCGGAATGAGGACAATCTGTAGGAATGATATTGATGTAAAAATTGAATGTATTTCCATTCACCCATTGTATCTGCTGGGTAGTGCTGATCGGTTTGTTTGTTTCCAGCGCCTGAATATGCTTATCATAAACAGCCCGGGTGAAAGCAGAAGGGATAAAAGCGGTAACACGTTTTCCAACGCATTGCTCTGCGGATAAATTGAAATGCTTGTAGAACGAATCGCTGGCGAATACGAGTTTTGTTTCTTCATCTATTACCCAAGCCAGGCAGAAAATGTGCTGCATACAGATATTGGAAGGTGGTTGTAAAACATTTTCAGGCAGGCAGCTATTAACTGATTACCGGTTTGAATTTTCTGTATTTAGATAGTAGCTATATGCTTGCTTACAGCGGCACATCCTTCTGTGGTCAGCTCCGGGGTTCGCGCACTATGCATTATGCTCCTTTGCTGGATAGGATGTTGCAAGCCAAGCTATAGGGAATTCATCCCTTTGTTACAGTGGATAAGATTTAATACCTAAAGAAAGGTAAAAAAAACACTTCTTGCAACGTATCTGTTGATTTTCATCAAAAAAATAGACATGAAGTTTTCTTTTTAAGAAGATACCCTTAATTGTTTTAAATAGTAACTACCAATATGCAAGACCTCTTCTCATCGGTAAAAAATCCAGCTTCGTCGGAAAGGATGCAGTTCAAATACAACAAAGCCTGTATATTTGTTCTTCCTCAAGCGAAAGAATATGAAAATCTGCTAAGGTTCGCCCCCATTGTAAATAGAACCTGAACTTTTTAATGACTCAAATTTTACCAGCCTGGTAGCTGCTGGAGTTTTTTACTATTCAAATTTTTTACATGTCTGAACAGACCTATACAACGAGGGTATCGAATGCCTTTGCTTTTATCCGTCGTGCTATTAGCGGCGAAGAAATGGATTATACAACGGGAAGCCTGCGCAAAGCCGTATTTATGCTGGCAATTCCTATGATGATCGAAATGATCATGGAATCAGTGTTCGCACTGGTTGACCTTTATTTTGTCGGCCACCTGGAAGATAGTAGTCATGCTATCCAAACCGTGGGCTTAACGGAATCGGTGCTGACGATCATTTATTCACTGGCCATGGGTATGAGTATGGCTGCCACTGCAACGGTTGCCCGCCGGGTGGGGGAAAAGAACTTTAAGGAGGCAAGTCATGCAGCCATTCAGTCAATGCTGATATCACTGGCAGTTGCGATAGTGATCAGCATATTCGGGTTTATGAATGCCACTAATATTTTGCGGTGGATGGGCGCTTCGGAGGAAACTGCTGTAAAGGGTACCACTTTTGTCCGCATCATGATGGGCGGCAGCCTTGTGATCGTATTGCTTTTTTTGATCAATGGTATATTCCGCGGAGCAGGTAATGCGGCCATTGCTATGAAAAGCCTGATGGTCGCCAATATCTGTAATATCATTCTTTGCCCTTTGCTGATAAGAGGCTTTGGGCCGATTCCCGCACTGGGATTGAATGGTGCCGCCATTGCAACAACTATTGGCCGCGGCATAGGCGTTTGTTACCAGCTTTATCATTTATTTGGAAAGAAGCACAGCCTGAAAATAGAAGCCAGCTACTGGAAAGCCGACTGGGCAGTGATCCGTTCGCTGATAAAAATCGCAACGCCGGCTATCTTCCAGTTCCTGATCGCATCCTGTAGCTGGATCTTCCTGGCCAACCTTGTAGCAACCACTGGTGGAGAAAATGCTTCAGCAGGATACCAGACAGCGCTGCGTTTAATGATGTTCTTTATCCTGCCGGCATGGGGTATGAGCAATGCAGCAGCAACACTGGTAGGGCAAAACCTGGGAGCAAAGCAACTGGACCGTGCCGAGGCATCGGTAATGAAAACGATGAAGTACAATGTCATTTTTATGGCTTTTGTTACGGTGTTGTTCTTAGTGTTGGGGGAATGGTTTGTTTCGTTCTTCACACCGGATCCTGAAGTAAGGAAAGAAGCGGTACTGGCTGTACGCATTATCAGTGCTGGATATATCTTTTATGGTATAGGCATGGTGCTGATCAATACATTCAATGGTGCCGGTGATACATGGACGCCAACCTGGGTGAATGTATTCGGATTTTGGCTGTTCCAGATACCGTTAGCGTATGTGCTGGCGAAGTATCTTAACTGGGGGCCAACAGGGGTGTTTATTGCTGTGCCGGTGGCAGAAACGCTGATCACGATCGTGTCGTTCATATTGTTCAGGAAAGGACGATGGAAGAGGGTGGTAGTGTAAAGAGCTGAACAGGGCAAAGGATTTTAAGGAAGGGGGAATGCAACGCAGGGAGGCATAGCATTATTATAATTATTTTCTATAATTCTTAAAATCCTTTGCTTCTGTTTTTATTACGTTATACCCATATTGTATTTTTTCTTTTATATATGCGTATATCTGCGCAGTTATAGAAAAAACAAAACTTTCTTTCTTGCACCGGGGATTTAACCATACTATTTTAGCACTAGTCGCGTTAATAGTCTGAAATCCGTATCGAATTGAAACACACACTGACAATCACCTTCTATTGTCTGTGCATGGCAGCACTCTCCTTATCATGGAAGCCTGTTGCCAAAGCAGACAGGGCTACTGGAAAAACCGCCCCTGCCATCATTGGCAAGCCATCTTCTGCGGTGAATACCAAAATGCATTCCCTGTATCTCTCACTTGAGCTTAAAGAAATAGGTCTTTCTGAAGAGGCGTTTAGCTATGCATATAAAGGATATGAAGTGTTGCTGCAGAAAAAGCTGGTGGCAAGGGAGGGATATCTTACTATTTGTGATTTCAGTCAGTCGTCAACTAAAAAGCGTTTATATGTTATAGATATGGTGAACCAAAGCGTGGTGGTGAATACTTATGTAGCACATGGCAAGAATTCAGGAGGTGAATTTGCCCGTTATTTTTCCAATCGTGCTGGTTCATTGCAAAGCAGTCTTGGTTTTTATGTAACCAAACAAACATATTACGGAGAGCATGGTTTATCGCTTCGTGTGGCAGGATTGGAAAAGGGGGTCAATGATAAAGCGTACCGCCGTGCTATTGTGATCCATGGTGCTGATTATATCGGCAACCGGCAGAAGGGCAGAAGTTTTGGTTGCCCGGCTGTACCCCAGGAAGAAAGTTCCCGCATTATCAATACGATCAAGAACGGGCATTGCCTGTTCATTTATCATCCTTCAAAAAAATACCTGCAGGGATCAAAGATACTCAACGACTGATTGGACCCAGACAACAAGGATGGACAAACAACAGCCCAACTGAGAAGTTGGGCTTTTTTAATGGTTAAGCGTTGTCTGTTGATCGTTGACCATTGTCCGGATGGCAGAATTTCTATGCTGGACGGGGTCAGTAGTTCTTTTTCCATTGTCACCCCGGCCCTGGTTCAGTAAACGTGCTGGTTTAAAAAATATAAGAGCCGGGGTCTCCCAGCGTGCACTTGATTTTGACCAATAATACCGGTTCACTTTTTCTTCGCTTTTTTCTTTGCATTCTTTTTTTGCTGTTCTATTTGTTTTAGTGCAGCTTCATCTGTTATTGTTTCGAAATGCGTGATCAATTCCGAGAGAGGGATATTAAAACCTGCAGCAATGGAAACAAGTGTTGTGAATTGAGGATCTTTTTTTCCGGCAGACACATTTTGTACAATATAGTATTCGATATCAGCTGCTGTTGCCAATTGATGAAGACTGTTGACAGCATTTTTATCTGAAGCTTGTTTATTCTGCTCCAGGAGTTTTTGCAGGGCCAAACCCAGGCGGTGCCGGATGATCAGTTTCTGATTGTCGTTCATATAGCTCAAAGTCCAATGATTCAAAATCTTTTTTGGTATTCGATCAGATACTAGACATAAAAATTCAGTAATTTTAAATGATGATTGGAGTAAGAGGTGGCCATGGTCTAAATGTTAGTCTCAGCATCAAAGGAATGTATTATTATTTCATTAGTCATAATTCTATTAATGAAAGCCAGCTATAAAGATATTGGATCGGTGGTCGTTCAACCAATACGGGAGGATAGGGAACCAAAGTTCAATCAATTATTCCGTGAACACTTTCGTGCACTTTCTTTTTTTGCACGTTCTATTACCGGGCAGGAGTTATTTGCACAGGATATAGTGCAGGAGTGTTTTATTAAAGTATGGAAGCGATATAAGCAACTGACTGATTCAGACAGGTTGAAATCTTATTTGTATGCTGCAGTGAAAAATGATTGTATCAGTTATCTCCGGAAGCAAGCGGTTAGAAATAAGAGACGGGAAGTTTATCAGGAGAAAGTTGCAGTAAACCAGGCGCTCTCAATAGAGCAGGAAATGGTATACATTGAAACTGTCTGTGAATTATATGCACATATTGGGCGACTACCGGAGAAGATGCGGGAAGTGGTACGATTATACTACCTGGAAGAAAAGAGTGCGGCTGAGATAGGAAAATTATTGCAAAAGAATTGTGATACAGTACAACATCAGCGGCAGACTGCATTGAACCTGCTGCGCATTAAGAAGGAACTGCTCATCGCTGCTTAATTAAACAGGTATATCTAAGGGTTTGGTCTTATTGTCTTGTATTAGTAATTAATGCAAATTTGTAAAACCACCATTTTTACGCTTTCTGATCAACGGACGGTTTATTTTTGCAAATGTTGTAAGACTGAATCAATAGATCGTGAAGATTGGTGGATATACTTCATCAATAAAAAGCAAATCTATGCGATCTCAAAATTCTTTTCTTATTATTTCGCTTCTGATAGCAAGCTATTCTTATGGGCAGGTGCCAGCTACGGTTCAGGCTTCTGACAAATTTGTTCTTGAAAACGGAACCGCGTACACCCATACTGAAGTAGTAAATACTGATTGGGGCGGTTCTCATGGTATTTTTTTCGGATCAAAGTTTAATTATACAGGATCAGGTTCTTTGTGGGATAATGGAAATATGATTTATTCCAATAACGCTGGGTCGTACAATTTTGGAGCTTTTTCCCTGGGGTATATTGCCAATGGAGGCACATTTGGATTTTATGATGGAGGGCTTTCTACCGGAATTAACCAGCCCATCAGTTGGCAGAGTGTAATGGCATTTGAACGTGGCGGACAGGTTGGCATAGGAACCGAGTCTCCCGATGCGAAATTACACGTCAATGGAGATGTGCGAGTGAATACATATTTGAGAGCCGGAACCATGCCCAGCTCTCCTAATGGTCAATTTAAAGTACTTGGACAGCAGGGCGTTGGTGCAGTGGAACCAACCACCAACAGAACCGCTTATCTATATGCTGATGCAGGGTATTACGGTTCTTCCGCGTATGACTACACTACCAATACCCCACTTCCATTTTCCCTGAATTTTGACAATACGGATACTTATATTAATCGCAATGGTGGCGGTGTAGCTATTGGCAGCACAAATATCCCGTCCGGGTATAAGCTGTCTGTTGCCGGTAATGTAATCGCTCAGAAAATAAAAGTGCAGCAACAACCCTGGCCAGACTTTGTGTTTGAACCTGACTATTCACTACCAACACTGAAAGAAGTGGCATCTTTTATTAAAATAAATAAGCATCTGCCAGGTATCCCTTCTGCGAAGGAAATAGAAAAAGATGGTCTTGATATCGGTGGTGGCCAAGCTAATCTTTTGAAAAAGATTGAAGAGCTGACCTTGTATGCCATTGATCAGGATAAGCGCCTTGAAGAATTCACGGTAAATGAAAAGAAATTACAACAGAAACTGGATCAGCAACAACAGGAGTTGGAGATCATGAAAAAGCAGATTCAGGAATTGTTGAATAACCCAAAGAAGAGCCAGTAGCGTCCTGCTGCAGCTAAAAATTTACCATGAACTCGTGTACGTAACCATCACCACCTCTTCATGCTTTTCCTGAAATCAATACTGCTTATTGGGATATTATGCGCATCTGCAGGGGTGTGGGCGCAAAGTGATACATTTCCACAGCCGATTTCTGCCCAATACCTTGATCAGGTAAACACCAAAGCCAGCCAGTTAGAGCAAAAGCTGGACAAACAATCTGAGAAGATCCTGTCGAAGTTTTTAAAAGCAGAGCAAAAACTGCAACGCAAACTGGCGCGCAAGGATTCGGCCAAAGCTCAACAGGTATTTGGCAGTGCGGCGCAACAGTATACACAACTACAGGACAAGCTGGCCAAAACCGATAAGCTCAAACAGTATATTCCCTCCCTGGACACCCTCAGCAGCTCGCTTAAATTTTTGCAGGCCAATCCCCAACTGATGGCCATTACCAAAGAAGGCCCTGCCAAACTGAAAGAAGCCATGGCCAAAGTGAACAGCCTGCAAACGCAATTCCAGAAAGCAGAAGAGATCAAAAAGTTTCTGAAAGAAAGAAAAGAGTACCTGAAAAGCCAATTGAACAACCTTGGGCTGGGTAAGCAGTTAAAGCAGCTGAACAAACAGGCTTATTACTACAGCGCCCAGGTAAACGAATACAAACAACTGCTGAAGGACCATAAGAAAGCTGAACAAAAAGCGATCGAACTGTTGAGCCAGACCCGACTGTTCAAAGACTTCATGCGCAACAACAGCCAGCTGGCTTCCTTGTTCCGCCTTCCGGGCAGTAGCGCCGGCAACACGGGTGCGGCCAGCCTGGCAGGTCTGCAAACCCGGGCACAGGTGAATAACCTGATCCAGCAACAGATCACGGCCGGCGGCCCGAATGCGCAGGCGCAGTTCAGCCAGAACATGCAACAGGCGCAGGCGCAACTGAACCAACTGAAAGACAAGCTCGGCAAGCTGGGCAACAGCGGCGGTGGGGATATGGACATGCCGGAAGGTTTTAAACCCAATGAACAGCGAACGAAAAGTTTTTTTCAACGCATAGAACTGGGTGCCAATATCCAGTCGCAGAAATCCAATGGTTTTTTCCCGGTAACGAGTGATATCGGTTTATCGGCAGGCTATAAGCTGAATGACCAAAGTGTGCTGGGTATCGGGGCCAGCTATAAGATGGGTTGGGGGGAGAATATCCGGAACATCCGGGTCACGCATCAGGGAATCGGTCTGCGGTCGTTCATCGAATGGAAGCTGAAGGGCTCTTTCTGGCTGGCGGGAGGGTATGAAATGAATTACCGGAGCGGGTTCAGGCGGATTGCAGAGTTGAGGGACAGGAGTGGGTGGCAGGAGAGCGGATTGATCGGTGTGAGCAAGGTGGTGGACCTTCGGTCGAAGATTCTGAAGAAAACGAAAGTGCAGTTGATGTGGGATTTCCTGAGCTACAGGCAGGTGCCGAAGGCGAATGCAGTGGTGTTCAGGATCGGGTATAGTTTTTAAATACTTAAATAAGAGACATGTTTTTGCCAAAACGTATTTATGTATTGAGCCTTTCATTTCTTATTGGCTTGATTTCAAGTAATGTTAT
>DATAJQ010000115.1:0-4311 GCA_036262095.1 Chitinophagaceae bacterium
TCTCCCTCTACCTTCCTCACATCATGATTATTCTCGTTCTTCTCCTCCAGCACTTCCTCCTCTTCCTGCGAGCAGATTATCTTCTCAGAGATCATGGATCATGACGCCTCCCACTATTCGACCATCTCAGCGTCCTACTTCGATATCATTGGAAGTTAATTCTGTTGATGATATGAATGAAGATGATAATTCTCTCACATTGAATCCCTCTCCCTCTTTGTCCGTCAATCCTCGCGTACCCAAGAAAAAGTCCGTTTCCAAGCTCTCAGCGACTACTGTACCTTCTTCACTATGGAGACCTTCCATTGACCATCCAAGTGCTCTATCATCATCATCATCATCATCATCATCATCACTCCCAAAGCCTTCAACGAAACAAGCTCTTGAAGAGATCATGAAGAGGTTAATAGGTGAAGATATTAATGATTTCATTGAACCACCATCTCAACCATCTCCAATGTACTGGATGCATCAATTTCTTAAAGTTTGTTTATATTATAGTGAGGTTATTGATTTAATCTCTTCCTCCTCTGATGTTGATGATGAGAATGATGAGGCTTCATCTAACGATGACAAGAAGAAGAAGAAAAAGAAGAAGAAGTCAAGTTCAAAAGTTCATTCTATTTCACCTTTATTAACAATCTAGAAACAGACGAATTCTGATGATAATAATAATGATGATGATGATGATCATGATGATGATGATGATCATGATGATGATTATCATGATGTTAATGATCATGATGAGGATGATTTTCATGACGACTTTGATAATGGAGGAAATAATCAGGAAGGTGGCGATAATCCTGAGAACGACAACTTCGATTATTCTCCTAATTATGGCGATGATTATCTTGAGTATGAAGCTCCTGCTGAGAGTCTTGTATGATTATTATGATTCATTTTGATTGATTAGGAAGTAAATCCCCCATCATCTGATCGTCAGAGTTCAATTCCTCCCCCGTCTATACCTCGTGCATTGAGGGTTGATACGGTTGAATACCATTGGTTGGATCAGACGAAGGGGAGATACGTCGATGTTGCGCCTGCGAATGTTGAGCACCTGGAAAGGTTGCTGGTCAAGCATGGAAGTGGATCGTATTGTTTGAGACCACTCGTTAATGTCGACGGTTACTCCTTTTTATTCAATCTATGCTGATTAATAGGAACGATCATTTGCATTCCTCATGGGATCAATGCAATGGATGTTACTCATGAGATCACCTCAGTAATGGAAGAGCTGCAAGAGATTGATCAAGATAACGAGGACATGAATGCCACAGAGCAGAGTAAGCATAGGTCTACAATTTGTGATCATCATAATTTCATGTCCTTAGGAGAAAACCAGGGATGAGGGCTTTCCTTAATGCTTTGGATCTTGGACCTGTTTGGGCGAAAGATTTCGTCGTGAGCTACCGCAAGGATTGCCCTGGAGTCGCGGAGAATTCTGTAGGATTACAGTTTACTACTTTACGTCGACTATTGAAGTATTCACCCATTGTTTTTTCTGGATTAACTTAGGCAGTGCTTTTGACTATCACAGATTGAAGCCCCTTGTCCATACTCATGGCTTCGCCCTCTTCCTGTGTTTCGACTTCTTAAAGCCGTTCATCTATGCCTTGGTACCCAGTCCTTTCTTCCTTAGCGTGTTGAACGCTATAGGCTGCACGATACAAAGCCCAGTCCACCGTTAAATCTTTGGCACAACACCTCAGATCTTACGCCTTTCATGCCCAAATAATGGCCAACCGTGCTGGGTAAATTCTTGCACCATATAAATTGAGTTGATGTCTAGAGTTACTTTGCCTCCTGGAACGATGGAACTCTTCGAAGGGCAAGTTAAGGCGTTCGTTCGTTCCTTCAACAAGTACATCACGGAACTGAGGAACTTCAACAAGGCTGCCACGGCCAGGGCCGGACTGGATCATTCGAATTTCTATGATCCGAAAGGTATTCCCATCTTATGATTACGATAAATGACTAGATCTTATCCATCATGTACTGCCTCATCTTCAACAATTAGCGAAGATGTGTCATGCAGTATTGCTCGATGATGATACTGGTGAAGTTGCTACGAAGATCAGCGATGTTTTGAAGAAGATAGATCAACCCTTTATATGTGACTTTTACAACAATTTCGAGGAGGTAATGTCTCACATGATCAATGTCCTGACTATTTGCTAGACTTACCAGGTAATCTTCGGGATCCCTTTGAGGGGTCATGTCGTTCGTCATTTGCAACTGATCGACCTTATTCGACCTTACTCTATCCTCACTGATAAGTGCATGAACGAACTGGAGATCATTCCGCGAGGCTCGAAGACAGCTGCACTCTTTATGAGCGTGACATTCCGCTACCTACTCTCACCTGCTGCTACCTTTCTCATTGCCTTTAATGTAGCAGTCGTTCAGGTCTCATTCGCTTCATCACTCTCACTCGTCATTCAATCTATCCCTTCAACTTACTATGATCTACTTTCTTTCTATTCAGTTCAATCACTCATAAATGTCATGAGTCCATTCCTTACAAGATACTAATCTCTAGAGACGTGCAATTCAATTAGGAATGATGAACGAAGGAGCGATGGATGTGTTTCCCATGCTATCCAACAACTCTCATCTCATCCGTTATCCTGATGCAGCACGTTTCACGCTAAGAGCCAGGGGACCCATGCGAAAGTTCAACAAGAAATGGGGCCACCATACGGCTCGACATGCCATGGCTGAGAAGAGTGTTCGAGCGCATTATCAAAATCCTTTGTACTCACCTTTCTTAATAGCTTTCTTCTATTGTAGGAACTATTCGACTGAGGATATGCGTCACTTGTCTACCGCACTTGGTCATCATCTGACCACTCACATTCAGTATGCGAGAACACCTGATTTCAACCCCAAGATTCGTGACTCAGATCCAGAGCGTCACGGTATCGTTGCTGTGGGACATCGCATCAGTTCATTCCTCTCTTGAACATTCCCAACTGGATAGGTGAGAAGCTGTTTGGTCAAGAGTATCAGGACTTCTTTTATGCTCCATTATTCAAGTCTATACTCGCGAAAGAATCTGGCTTGCTCGATTGGCTTCGTATCGAATGCTACCGTAGGGCTAATCACGATATTGTGAGTAATCCTCAGTTTTAAAATAAATCCAAACGTCCATCGTGTTGGGAAAAACCAGTTGCCAATAGAAACGGGGTTGAATATAAGGCTCCTGTCATTCAACGTCTCTGAGACAAGGAGACTACACGAAATGTTGTTATCAAAGCAGAAACATTGAAGAATCTTTGGTCACGCTAACGATGGAAGAAGTAGAAGATATGTGGAGAAAGGTGAAATGACGATGGAAATATACGACCGCCTTAACCGACCTACAGCAAACTTTTCCATCGCATATTCAGGGACGAGACACAGATTGCTAGGTTTTTGTCAAAGCAGAATTTGTAACAAATCTTATTCCTCCTGTCCTTGTCACTTTCCTAGTCCTAGACCATGTCCATGATCTAGTCCTTGTCCTTGTCCATGTCAATGACCTAATCCCTGTCCTAGTTCAAGTTCGAGTGTAAGTCCAAGTCTTATACCTTGTCCCTGTCTAGCCCATGTCCTAGTACTAGTCCATCTCCATATCCTAGTCCATGTCCGTAACCTAGTCCATGTCCTAGTGCTTGTTCTTGTCCTAGTCCAAGTCCTATGCCTCCTGTCCCTAGTCCTAGTACTAGTACTAGTCTCATTCGAAGCCCTGTACTGGTCACGTCACTCTGGCAATGTGTCATAGACTCTCAACTCAATGATGCGTCAATCTTTCATGCTCCAGAACGAAGAAAGAAGCTCCAAGTCATTCATATCAAGGACATAATAAATCGATCAAGCTCCAAAACATAAAATGGTGATCAAAACAGAAGTAATCAGTACTGAAAAGGATCAATCAATCTCCCAAACTAACTCATCAAGCTTCAGTCGGAAGAGTAGAGATCCAAATCAATCAAATCAGCAACTATATGAACTAAACAAGCTCCAAATACATCCCGTCAATGTTACATCAATCAATCAAGAGCGAGTAAGAGAAAATGTTGAACCAAAGGACTCACATCACTGATATATTAATTAAACTAGCTCCAAATGTTGTGTATAGAGCTCCAGATCAATCTTATCCATGACAATCAACTAATCAAGCTCCTGTACATGAAAATGAAGACGCATATAGATAATATCAAGTAAGCAACAATCATGCAATGTACTTATACCGATATGTAATCAACTTTTTACCATCCCAGACTAACTACCATAACAAATCAATCCTAAATAACGTAATAGCGA
>DATAJQ010000116.1:0-42131 GCA_036262095.1 Chitinophagaceae bacterium
CTTCCGGGCTTTGTCTTTTGATTACGCAAGTAATACAAACTGCATGAGCCAGGAACAATTTTGGATACTATTGACCCGTAAGATTGCCGGAGAAGCAAGCCCTGAAGATTTGGCCGAACTGGAAAAGCTGGTGCAGCAACATCCTGAATGGCAGTATGCCCTTCAGAACCTGGAAGATATCTGGAACTCACATCCCCCCACTGATCTTTCGGAAGAAGAAGACGCTTATCTTATTCACCTGCATCGTATGCAGGAAAAGAATATTCCTTTTGGCAATAAAGCAAAAGAGGATGAAGCCGCTGTGTTCGAACTCGAGACTCCGCGCTCAAACAAACGCCGCCGTTTGGCCTGGATCACAGCCGGTATTGCAGTAGCTGTATCTGTTGCAGCCATTTTCTTTTTCAAACCAGTAAGCCGCCCGGGCAAAAAAGAAATTGCAAGCATTAATGAGATCAGCACCCGCCTGGGTTCCAAAACAAGGATCCAGTTGCCGGACGGCTCTATTGTGTGGCTGAATGCCGGAAGCAAACTGATCTATGATAAGAATTTTGGTAAGGAAGAAAGACTTGTTTCCCTCAGTGGCGAAGGTTTTTTTGATGTGGTAAGGGACCCGTCCAAACCTTTTATTGTTCATACCACCAATATAGAAGTACGTGTGTTGGGCACTGTATTTAATGTAAAAGCGTATCCTGAAGATAAATCCAGCGAAACAAGCCTGATCCACGGCAGCCTGGAAGTTTCTATTAAAAGCCGGCCGCGGGATAAGATCATTCTTTCCAGCAATGAAAAACTGGTGGTTGAAAATAAGATCAGCAGCTCCAGGGATTCCCTGACTGAAGACAGGGACCTGCCATTGATGACGCTCAACCAGATAAAGCATAATCCCCTGGACAATAGTGTAAATGAAACGCAATGGATAGACAACAAGCTTGTTTTCGATAATGAGCCATTTGCTGATATCGCTGTGAAAATGGAAAGATGGTTCGGCGTGGAAATAGAAATAGCCGATTCCAGCCTTGCGGAAAAAAGAATGACGGGAAAATTTGAACGGGAAAACATAGAGCAGGCCCTGGAAAGCTTGTCCTATGCTTCTACCACCTCATTTGTATTTGAACGAAAAGGTAACAAAATCATTATTCACCACTAATGCTAAAGCCGTATGATGAATTGTAACACATCTTAATATCTCTTATAAAAAGAATGGGGGATCCCTGGCAGGGGAGCCCCCAGGCTAATGTACATAAGTAAACGTCTCCGGCTGGGAGATACCTAGTAATTAACCCTTCAATTGTAAATTATGAAAAAAAATGAAGTGGGCTCATTTATTTGTAGCCCGCTATCACTAAAGCTCTACAGGATTATGAAACTGACGATGCTGCTGCTGGTGATTGGTTGCCTTCATGCTTCCGCCAAAACTTTTTCGCAGGAAAAAATTACCCTGCGGATGGAAACAAAAGAAATTAAAAAAGTGCTGTTTGCCATAGAAAAGAACAGCAATTATCGTTTTCTTTTCGATGAGCAGGTGATTAAAGGCAAACCCAAAGTGAGCCTGACGGCAGAAAATGCATCTATCGATGATGTGCTGGGCAAAATCTTTTCCAATACAGGCATATCCTACAAGATCCTGAACACAAACCTGGTGGTATTGAAAGAAACAGCTTCACCGGTAGACATTAATGTGAAAGAGATCCGTGTTACGGGCAAAGTAAGCTCTCCCGCAGGTGCTCCTCTTTCCGGTGTTTCTGTAACGCTCAAAGGCTCTACTGTTGGCACTGTTACGGATGAAAACGGTAACTACTCCATTTCTGTTCCAGACGATGCTACGCTGCAATTCACTTCTATCGGTTACAAATCCATTGAAGAAAAAGTGAATGGCCGCACTACTATTGATATCATTCTACAGGTAGATGAAACTCCACTGAATGAAGTGGTGGTGGTTGGTTACAGCACTCAACGTAAAAGGGACCTTACCGGTTCTGTCAGCTCTGTGAAAGGTGAGGAAGTGGCGAAAATGCCCAATACCAACCCGATCAGCTCTTTGCAGGGTAAAGTGGCTGGTCTCACCATTTCCAATTCAGGTGAGGCTGGAGCTGCACCCGTTGTCCGCATTCGCGGTATCAACAGTACCAATAGCGCCAGCCCTGTTTATGTAGTGGATGGTATCATGCAGGATAATATTGATTACCTGAACCCTGCCGACGTTGAAACTATAGACGTATTGAGGGATCCTTCTTCTATTGCCATTTACGGCTTGAGAGGCGCCAATGGTGTAATTGCCATTACTACCAAAAGAGCTTCCCGTGGCCAGACACGTGTTAACCTCGTGAGCTCCGTTGGTGTACAAAAAGTAACAGACAAAATAGATGTGGCCGATGCTGAAGGTTTCAAAAAACTGTACAACGCACAATTAGCCAATTTGAATGCTGCTCCGTTTGATTATACCAATTACACAGCCAATACAAACTGGCAGGACCTTACTTTCCGCGATGCGGTGATCAATACCAATAGTGTAAGCATCTCCAATAGCGGTGAGAAAAGCACTACTTATCTGAACATTGGTTACAATACACAGGATGGTGTATTAAAATATAATAACTACCAGAAGTATATTGCCCGGTTGAACGAAGAGATCCGCATCACTGAAAACATCAAGGTTGGTGCTGATCTCAGCGGCTTCCATTGGATCCAAAACCCGACAGCCAATACCCTGAACAATTCCTTATGGGCTGCACCGATCGTGCCTGTACAGGAAAGTGAAGATACTTACTATGCCATGCCTTCTTTCCAGCGTGCGCAAGTAGGCAACCCGATGGCTTCCATTAACAGGTATAACCGCACCTGGATCAATAAAGGATTCAGAGTAATTGGTAGCTTGTTTGCGGAAGTCAAATTCCTGCGGGATTTCACTTTTAAAGGTACCTGGTATACTGATCTTGGCTTCAACAACAGCCGCAGCTATTCACCATTGCCATTTAAATTTATCAATCTAGGAGAAGGTGCTGCACCCACTACTACCACTTACGATAATACGGTAAGAACAGGTGTAACACAGCAACAGGAAGAATACAAGCGTTTCCAGCAGGATTATACCCTGACGTATAATAAAAGACTGACCGGCGGCCACACTGTAACAGCTCTTGCTGGTTTTACTACCATCTACAGTCAAAGCTCTTATATAAATGGCAACCGCCAGGACACAACCGTGAATGTTCCCAACAACCCGGATTTCTGGTACATCAGCACCATTAACCAGAACAATCCCGGAAACTTTGGTGGTGGCGGTGGAATGAGTTCTGTTGTTGGAGCTTTCGGCCGTTTAAGTTATGGTTACAAAGGCAAATACCTGTTGAACGCTACAATCCGCCGCGATGGAAGTTCCAAATTTGCGCCTGCTAATCGCTGGGGAACCTTCGGAAGCGTTGGTGTAGGCTGGGTTGTAACAGATGAGGACTTCTTTAAAATAAATGGAATAGACTTCCTGAAACTGCGTGGCGCATGGGGGCAAACAGGTAATGCCAATGGTTTTGCTGATAACCTGTACAAACCAGGCATTACGAATGCTTCCACCGCCATCTTTGGCGATAACGTATATACGGCTATCCAGGCGGCTTATATCCCTGATCCGAACCTGCATTGGGAAGTGGTATCTGGTACAGACATTGGTATCGATGTGAAAGCGCTGAGGAACAGGTTGTCTGCCGAGATCACCTATTACAACAGAACAACCAAAGACATTCTTACAGCCGTGAGCCTCCCCAATGAAACACGCAGCTTCTTTACCAATCTCGGAAAGATTACCAATAAAGGGGTAGAAGTGAACATAGGGTGGAATGATGCGATCAGTAAGGATTTCACGTATGGCGTTTCTGCTAATTTCAGCTATAATAAAAACGTTGTTAATTCCATTGGTGATAAAACCAATTTCCAACTGATCGGCAATAGCGGCGCTAATCTTACCGAGACCGGGAAATCCATAGGTTATTTTTATGGATACAGGCAGGTAGGTATTTATCAAACTACTGCTGACCTCAGCAAAATGCCTGCATTCTCCAATTCATTACCTGGTGATATTGCTTATGCAGACGTAAACGGTGATGGTTCGATCACCTCCGCAGACAGGACCTATCTTGGCACACCATTCCCTCCTTATAGCTTTGGTATCAATATAACCGCTGCTTACAAAGGTTTCGATATCATTCTGCAGGGGCAGGGTGTGGCTGGAAATAAAATCTACACACAACGCCGCATAGCCAATTTTGCTGTATTGAATTATGAAAGCAACAGGTTAAATGCATGGACAGGGCCCGGCACTACCAATATTGAACCTATACTGGACAATAGCCGTGGCAACAACTACCTGTTCAGCTCCTATTATCTTGAGCCTGGCGATTATTTCCGCATCCGCACTATCCAGTTAGGATATACTTTCCCTACCGGTATGTTGGGTAAAGCGTTTAAACAGGCCAGGATCTATATCAGCGGTCAGAATATAAAGAGCTGGAGCCAGGTAACAGGTTACTCGCCTGAAGCTCCGATCGGTAACATACTCGGTGGCGGTGCTGATAATGGTATTTATCCGGTGCCGGCTATTTATTCTTTTGGCATGAACCTGACTTTTTAATCAAGACATTTTAAATAAGCAGCAATGAAACGTCCATGTAAAATATTTTTATTGGATACTTATAGCAATGAAAATTTTTACATGGTAAGTTCCATCAGGCCAATAAAAAAATAAAAATTAAACTGATGAAACCTTTTAATAAAATATCCCGCACGCTAAGTCTGTCACTGGCAGCCTTTGCGATGATCCTAATGTTTACGGGTTGTAAAAAATTTCTCGATGCCCAGCGCCAGGGTGGTTATGATGAGGAGAATTATCCTTATCCGGGCGGCTCTGGTCCGTATGATCAATACATACTTGGTGCTTATTCCGATCTCCGCTCTTACAATGTGCATGCAGACGGCTTTATTGTAGCTACCAGTATCCGCAGTGATGATGCAGACAAAGGAAGTACACCTTCAGACGGTGGCGCAGATGTGATCACGATGGACAATTTCCCTGTTCTTCCCAACAATGGAAGGGCTAATGCTTTATGGACGGGTTATTATGGCATGATCAACAAATGCAATAATACTTTATACCAGATTGGTACCAACACCAATATCGTGGCTTCAGATCAGATCAAGATCCAATCACAGGCAGAAATGAAATTCATCCGTGGCTATGCCTATTTCATGCTGGTCCGTTTGTTTGGCCGCGTGCCAAAGATCGATACGCTCTACCTCGATCCAGCTCAACAGAATAATATTCCTCAGAGCTCATCTGCCGAGATATATTCATTTATTGAAAGTGATCTGAGTTTTGCAGCAGCTAATCTGCCGGCGAAATGGGATCCCAAATTTGTTGGACGCGCTACCAGCGGTGCTGCCAATGGCATGCTTGCCAAAGTGTATCTGACCCAACAAAAATGGGCAATGGCTAAGGCAGCAGCCAGCCTGGTAATGACATCAGGCCAGTATGACCTGTCTACTCCTTATGCAAAGATCTTCAGTGAAGACGGTGAGAACAGCAAGGAATCCATATTTGAAGCACAGGGCCGTGCAGATGCAAATAATAAAACAGCGCAGGGTATTCAATATGCGAGCATACAGGGCGTGAGAGGTTCAGGTGAGTGGAATATGGGCTGGGGTTGGAATACACCGAGTGTGCAACTGGAAGCTGCATATGAGCCGAATGACCCACGGAAAGCAAGAACGATCCTTTATACCAGCACTTCTACCACACCAGGCATTACCATGTATGGTGAAACCACACCGCTTGGATTACCCAATCCGCGCTACAATCAGAAAGTGTACACTAATCCTGGTATCCGCGCCAGCGTTGGCGACCGGTTTGGTTACTGGATGAATGTGCGCATTCTCCGTTATGCAGACGTGGTGCTGATGTTTGCCGAAGCTTCCAATGAACTGGGAGGCACCGATAATATCGAACAGGCCCGTGTGGCATTGAACTCCGTTCGTTTCAGGGCGCGTGCCGGCAATGCGGCCATTCTTCCTGATATAACAACTACAGACCAGGGCGAATTGCGCGATGCGATCCGCCACGAGAGAAGGATAGAGCTGGCAATGGAACATGACCGCTTCTTTGATATCGTACGTTGGGGTATTGCTGACGATGTGATGCAGACTGCAGGCAAAACCAATTTCAGCGCTGCCCGTGATGCATTGCTGCCGATACCTCAAACACAGATCGACCTGAGCAATCATGTGTTGACCCAGAACTTTGGTTATTAATTCTTCTACCTGAAAAATGAATACAATGAACCGATATTATAAAAATTATTTGCTGTATATAGGCGTAACAGCCACAATGGCGGGCCTGTTCTCCTGTAAAAAGGACGGCAACCCCAATAACCTGCCGGGTGTTGATCCCCGCAATTACGAGGGCAAGATAGATGGTTTCACCAGCTCTGATGAGATATTCCCTGATAAGCTGGTCGCCTACTGGTCATTCGACAATACCAACAGTGAAACAAAAACAGGTACAGCCCCGACTTCGACTTCGAATGATGCATTTATCCAAAATGGAGTAAGAGGCCAGGCATTGAAACTCACCGGCGGTTACCTGTACTTTGCTACAGGATTCCCGGCATTTAAAACAGACGCATTCAAAAGTTTTGCGATCAGTACCTGGGTGCAGATCCTGAACAATGGTTCTAAAAGAACCATGCTGTTTCAACTGGCACGTCCGGGCATTTTCACCGGCAACATCAATTTTCATCTGAACACGCAATCATTTCCGGCAACCAATACTACCGATCTGAAAATACAGCCAACGTTTACCACGGTAGGAGGCGGCACACAGGATAATATCAATACGCTGAGGGACAGCCCTGGCATGCCCAACTATTTCCCTTATGTAACGCCAACCATTGGTGCCGACAAATGGGTCCACCTCGTGATCAATTACAATGGATCAAATGGTGTGTTTGATATCTGGGCAGATGGTATGAAGGCAGGTGCTTATGCAAGCAGAGGCACAGGCAATAACCTGTTCAAATCCTATGAACCCAATGAAGTGATCATTGGAGGTAACTACAATGTGATCCCCGGTAAATCTGTAAGTGCTGATGCAAGTATTGCCGCCATGACCGGCAGTATTGATGAATTGCGCGTTTACAATATCGCTTTGCCGGATGCGTACATTAAAGCATTGTTCAATTTAGGTAAGGCCAATAAATAAGATCCACGGAAATAAAGCACACAGATACTTTCTGGTGTCTGTGTGCTTTTTATTTCGATGATCCTGGAGAAGTTTTCCATTACAATTCAATTAACATGAAAACAAAACATATCCTTACTTCTGTATCCATCATTTTCCTGTCCGGTCTTATCGCCTGTTCTTCTTCAAAGAAGGCAATACAGAGCGCGGCAATCATCCCTCCTTCCGACACTGCTTTATTCCGTCTCGTTCAGCAACAGACCTTTCAGTATTTCTGGGATGGTGCAGAACCAAATAGTGGTCTTGCCCGCGAGCGTATTCATACAGACAATATTTATCCGCAAAAAGACGCAGGCACTGTCACCAGTGGTGGAGGCGGTTTTGGTGTAATGGCGATCCTTGTAGGAATGGAAAGGAAGTTTATTACACGCCAGCAAGGACTGGAGCGGTTGGAAAAAATTGTCAGCTTTCTCGAAAGGGCTGATCGTTTTCACGGTGCGTGGCCGCATTGGTGGCATGGTGAAACAGGAAAAGTAAAACCATTCAGCCGCAAAGATGATGGTGGCGACCTGGTAGAAACTTCTTTTATGCTGCAGGGCCTGCTTTGTGTGCGCCAGTATTATAAAGATGGTTCACTAGCAGAAAAGGAACTGGCTGCGCGGGCCGATAAATTATGGAAGGAGGTTGAATTTGACTGGTATCGCAATGGAAAGAATGTACTGTATTGGTACTGGAGCCCCAATTTTGATTGGCAAATGAATTTTGCTGTGCGTGGTTACAATGAGTGCCTTGTAATGTATGTACTGGCTGCATCTTCTCCCACGCATGGAGTACCTGCAGAAGTGTATCACCAGGGCTGGGCCGATAGCGGAAAAATAAAAGAACCGCGTGAAGCACTGGGATATAAAATGCAATTGCGACACCATGGGTCAAAGAATGGAGGCCCTTTGTTCTGGGCGCATTATTCTTACCTGGGATTGGACCCCCGTGGATTGAAAGACCAGTATGCTGATTACTGGATGGAAAATCAACACCAGGCACTGATCAATTATCAATGGTGTGTGAACAATATAAAAGGCTTTAAAGGGTATGGTCCCGATAGCTGGGGGCTCACTTCCAGCTATTCCGTAAAAGGCTATTCAGGACATGCGCCAGCAGAACAAAGAGATTTAGGTGTGATTGCCCCAACAGCGGCGCTCGCTTCCTTTCCCTATACGCCTGCACAGTCGATGGCAGCAATGAAACATTGGTATAATGATATGAAAGATAAACTTTGGGGACCTTATGGGTTTTATGATGCGTTCAGCGAAACAGATAACTGGTTCCCGACCCGCTACCTGGCAATTGATCAGGGCCCGGTTGTAGTAATGATGGAAAATTACAGATCGGGATTGTTATGGAATCTGTTCATGAGTTGCCCGGAAGTAAAGCTGGGACTGAAGAAACTTGGTTTTCAAAGCCCGCATCTTAAATAACTATGAAGACCTGGTTGAATAAATAATGCCTTCTTATTTTTACCGTATGATAAAAAGATTACTGCTGTTTATTTGCCTTGGATCGATCAGTGTAGCCCAGGCCCAGGACCGGTCTCTGTTTGAAAAGTTCCGGTTTATACAGAATGGGGACACCTTGCCTTATCGTATTCTCCTTCCCGAGAACTATGATACGGCGAAAGCATATCCTTTGGTATTATTCCTGCATGGCCGTGGTGAAAGTGGATCAGACAACGAAAAACAGCTTAACAATGGAAGCTCTTTATTTCTGCGCGATAGCATCCGCAAAAAGTATCCTGCTATTGTAGTGTTCCCCCAATGTGCAGCCAATAGCTACTGGAGCAATGTACAAACCATCGCCGATGTAAAGGGACAGCGTGAATTTTATTTTGTGCCCGATGGGGAAGCATCCTTATCGATGAAACTGCTTTTATCCCTTACAGCCAACCTGCAAGCCCGTTATAAAATAAAAAAAGACCAGGTTTATGTAATGGGCCTCAGCATGGGAGGCATGGGCACGTTCGAGATCGTAAGAAGAAAACCGGGAGTTTTTGCTGCGGCCATCCCCATTTGTGGAGGAGCAAACCCTGCATCGGCAATGGCGATAAAGAAAACAAGTTGGTGGATATTTCATGGAGCAAAAGATGATGTAGTGCGGCCGGAATTTTCCGATAAAATGCAGGCAGCCCTGAAAAAAGCAGGCGCTGCAGTAAGGTACACCGTGTATCCTGAGGCCAACCATAATAGCTGGGACCCGGCTTTCCGGGAACCGGACCTGTTGAGCTGGCTGTTTGCACAGCGATTAAAGAAATAAGGATCTTAATAAAATGATCACCGGGGAAATAATATTGCTTCCCCGGTTTTTTATTTAGCGTATCTCCACTTATATCCTTTAGATGATTTCAGCCTTCCCTGGCATACAAAAGAAATATTGGAACCGGAGAGTGAGTTCACCGAGCGGGCTGCCTGCATTACACTGTCAAAGGTCCTGAGCAGTTTCCCTTTCAGTGTAAGCTGTTCTACTTTTCTTTTTTGTACCCGCAGTGTATGCGCCAGTCTTTCTTTGAAAGCCGTTACCTGTATACGTGACCGGGGTTTACCATACCGCCAGTAGAATTTAGCGGCGGGTCTTACTTTGGTACGTGCGGCATCATTGATATAAAGGGAAGGAATGCCCAGCTTTTTGCCGGCTTCAACAGCAGAAGAGTAGGATTTAACAAATTTTCCGTCGAGTGTATATTGATGAACCGTCTTTGCCTGGTCCTGGAAAACAGATCTTCTTGTTTTTGCAGCGAAACCTTCTTTGATCACATCACTCAATGTGTCAAGCCGAAGGTTCCTGTAATGGCAATTAAGCTTATCACCGTCTTTGCGCCGTACGATCAACCGGTGATCGTTCAGGTCAAATGGAGCTACAAATAAATAATACACATACCGGGCAACGGATAGCATATAACGATGGCCATCTTTATGTAGTTTCATCTGGATGTCGAGCCCTGATTTGTTCTTCGTGTTTTTAGAATAGATAGAATATTTCAACTGGATGATCCTTCCTGGCCGGTAAGCATCGGGCCTGTTCTCACTATAGACCCAGCGGCTTAGTGAGCGTAATCTTCCGTGATCAGACAGTTCGTATAAACCTTCGAAACCGGGAACGGTTTTCCATCGCTCCCCTGGCAATCTGTTGGTAACAGTATCGGCTACGGGAATGGGTTTACCCTGCCTGAACAATTGCCGGTGTAATGAATTCATGGAATAAGTTTTTGGGTGCTAAAAATAAACCCCTGTGGCTTTTGTTGCGCGCGGGGGTTTACTTATTATTTTCAGCAAAACTACCTGAAGGGGTATGTCCGATAATCATTAAATTGAGCGAATGACCCTTTTGGATGATTGAATGGTATAAAAATCAATATGAAGCATCTTCTGCAGTTATTTTTCCTGCTCTATCTTATTTTTTTAATCCCAACAATTTGATCATTCCTCCCGGCGATATGGCAAGACCAAAATAGAAATTCATTTTCCGCTCTTCTGCTGCATTCTTCTTTAAATAATCCAATGTGGCATTTTCTCCAACGGGCAATGCCGTCACATCTTCCGGCACTTTATTGAAGGCCGCTCCAAACGTAACGCTGAATTCTTTTGTTAAGGCTATAGAGAACCCTGTAAAAAAGGTTTGTAGAGGATCATTGGAGATCCGGATGCCGGCAGCAATACCGATCCTTTGCGTGAAAGGAACACCTTTTTCATGCTTGAAGATAGAAGAGATGCGGCCAACGTCACGGCCAAACGGATAGATCTCAAAGAAGGCCATAAGATTTGCTTTCCATTCCTGTTGCTGAACAGAATCCAGTTTTATAGTAAGCTCATCATTCTCCAGTAAGAATTGCTTGCGGTCTATATTGGTCAGCACGCTTACACCCACTTTTATTCCCAGGTAAGTTTTTTCGTGGATATCAAACTTGAGATCTGATTTTAATTTTTCGTTCGACAGGGTGATCAGGCTTGGGAATTTGATCTTGTTCTTCTTTAGATAGATGAAGCTGATAGCCACGGAATCTTCAGGATTGGGGATTTTACAGTTGTTGTCATCTGCATATACCGGGAGCTTTACGCCGGTAGCAACTGCCAGGTCTTTTAAATCGTTTAAAGCGATCTCAAATGATGTAGGAAGATGTTCCAGTTTTATTTTTGATTTAGCCAGTCCATTTTCGCCACCAAGCAATACCAACAGTATATCATCCTTTTCAAGCAGGTAATTGGAAAACTCCACGTCTGAATCCATTCTTTTTTCTTTGTTCAAAACAAAGGATTCTATTTTTTCTTCCTGAACGATCTGATCCCTTGCCTCATCAAATTTTGTTTTGAGCTGGTCCATCTTTGTTTCAAGTTCCCTGATCTGCGACAGATAAGACGCTTCAAGATTTCTGAGTTGATTAAGCTCCGATACAAAAGACGGACTGAGTTGTGTGCTCACTATTGCTTCTCTTGCAGTGCCGCCCTGGATATTCTCCCTGATCTTTTTCTGTATTTCAGTCAACGAGTTTCTCAGGTTTTTTGCTTCTTCACAGATCTTTTTGTACTCATCATTTATCTTTTTTGCTGCAGGACCACCGAAAAGTTTTTTGGTATCAAAAGGCTGCTGGAAGAAAAGGATGGCTGAACCATTAGTGTATTTCGTTAATGAATTCTCGAGGTGTTTGGCAACGTCCACGTTGAAATCTTTTCGCCTGTTGGTAACCAGTTTGTCCAAAAATATTTCAGCGTCTTTTTCACTGGCGATAGGTTGTCTGTCGGAACTGGCACCTGCGCTGGAGGTGCCGTATCCGTAAGTGGTGAGTTCGGCCAGGCTTACTTTAAATGTTTGCTGCACTTTAATAAAGTCGCGCTGCTCAACATTCTGAGCATCTGCCAGGATAAAGAAAAAGATGGATAAGGTCAAAAATGCGTATTTCATATTCTTTATTTATAAAGGTTTTTTATTCCTGTTTTATCTGTTTCGCTTAGTCTTTCCCGCTGCCCGATCTCAACACTTTGTTTGGGTTCAATGGTATTCCCTGTTTTAGCAAAAGCATCCTTAGGGTAGTGCATCAGGCTTCCATAGTCGTATGGGGTGTTCTGCGTATTTACATCGCAGCATTGTATATCGAAATCCAGCGCATGATTTTCTTCTATGTTGTCCCGGAACACGGTGATAAAGCTGTCCCTGTCTTTTCTTGAGTGTTCATGCCATAGCCCTACAGCATGCCCGATCTCATGCATGATCTTACCCTTTTCAGGGTCTGCATCGATGTAAAGTGTTTGCCGGCCACCCTGCCTTCCGATTGATGATGCATATCCTTCACCTCTTACAAAATCAATATAGTCGCCCTGCCCCTGCTGAATTTCAGTAAACTTCAGATCCGTATTGGATTCCCATTCAGCAATGGCTTCAAGAATGGTAGCACGCCATCTGGTAACACTGATATCAACCCTGAAGAAAACCTTTCCTGAAGGCCACAGTCTGTCGCTCAGGTCGGTTGACAACGATTTGATCCCAACACCCTGAAAAAATTTTTCCCTGGTCAACCGAAGTATTTCTGCACTGCCGAGAATTATATCCCCCTGGTAAATTGCAAGGCTGTCGATCAGTTTATACAGGATAGGTATAGTATCATAATCCGGACTGAAGCTGTTCCCCTTATTAAAAAACAGGTAACCCCTTTCTGTCTGCTTTATCTTGCCAAGCCTTGGCGAGTATTGTTCAACCCCACCTTTTTTGTCCAAGGTGGCGGCGCAGGCAAATAGAAGAGCGGCAATGCCGATAAAGAAGCAGCTCTTCTTTATAAGTTCTGGCATAACGGGGGTATTGGTGGAAGAGTATCTTGTGACAGTGTGAAAGTAAAATGAGGCAGGGCCGTTTTCAACCGTGTTTTAACGGTTTATTGCAGGCAGACTAAACTATTACAGGTATTTCAACCATTTTTTCTCCGGATGACTGGTCTTGTAAGCAGCATACCAGCGACAAGCCCAGTACAGGAAAATTTCAACGAGGATGAATACAATATATAATAAGGGCAATGGCCATTGTTGATCTTCAGCTATATGGGTATATGGAGCGGTTTGATACCAATCCTGGTGTGTGTTTCCTGTTCTTATCAGATTAACCAGCAAAGCAGCAAGATGGATAACCAGTATATGCAAAACATAATAAAAGAAAGGAACCTTGCCAAATGTTGACAGTACCTCGGCCAACCAGCCTCGTGCTTTTTCCGCGTAAGGGACAAGCGCAATGACCGGTCCCAATGTCATAAGCAGGAATAACTGTGAAGGCGGGTATTTCTGCTGATTAAGCAACCGGAAAATAAAAGGCAATTCATTTTTTTGTTCATTGGCGAGCTGCAGGCTGCCGATCACCAGGAAGAGTGCAATGGCAGAAAGCCCGATCCACCAACAGGTGCGCCGGACTAGCGCCGGGGGCATTTGAAGCAGACGCCCAAAACCATAGCCGGCCATCATCACGCCAATCCATGGAAGCAGAACATAAAGAATATTGATCCATTGCACACCCTCGTAGTCAACCGTATAAAAAAAGTTCCACCAGTGAAGATTGGGAGGCACCCATCCAAAAATTTGTTGCCCTGCAATAATGATAAGCCCGCTGATCCAGATCACCCTAAATGGAAGCCATATTGCCGCAGCAAGTAAGGCCATGCACCAGCCAAGCATCCAGATAACGCCAGCCAGCATAAATGATTTGAAATCGAGATTGAATGTCCAGCAAAACCGGATCAATGTCAATTCCAGTAAAACGAGAAGCAGGCCCCGGGTCAAAAGATATTTTGATAAAGCAGCACGGTTGTTCAGCTTCTGTCCCAGCAAAAAGGCGGACGTTCCTGCAAAAAATACAAAACCGGAAACACAAAAATGGGTGATCCAACGCGTGAAGAAGATAGCCGGGTCCGGGCCTCCGGCAGGTATGCCGGCATACACCCGGACATGATCAATGGCCATCAGCAGCATGATGGCGCCACGAAGAAGATCAACAGAATGTATTCTCCGGTGTTGGTAAGTATATAGCGTTGGCTCTGGCATATACCGTTCGGGATAAGTGCGTACATGAATTTCCTGATATCATGAATTTAAAAAAAGAAATTTGATGCCAGGCATGTTTGTTTACACAACAAGTACAAAAAGCCTGAAAGCATCCCACAAAAAGACTACTACCATTCACTCAATTTTCATTTACGTTGCACATGATTTTGGCTATCCTTGTACTGCCGGACGGTTACCGACCGTTCCGGCATATTATTTTTTAACCCAAAACCTTAATATGAAACCTGCACCCTTTTTAACGCTCGCCGGTCTGGTGATGCTGCTGCTGTTTGCCGCTTGCAGCAAGGACAAACAACCTACCGATCCCCTGGCGGGAAACCCTACGAAAGATGTATTGAATAATGCTGTGCGCGAAGCAGACCTCGGCATACGCCTTGGAATTGACCGCTATCTTGACGCAACAGGTATTATCGGGAGGGAGTTGTATAGATTTTCACCTAATCAGCAATTATACACCACCGAATTATTAGGTAGCGGAAGTCTTACACTGAACACAAGCAGTTTTTATTTTAAAGAACCCTGGAATGCCCGTTATGAAGTGGTAAAGAAAGCTGTGCAGATCATGAATGGCGCCGCAAGGTCAACGCAAATAACTGATGCAGAGCTCAGGGGGTTTACAGGGTATGCAAAAACTATTATTGCTTACCAGTTGTTGATGAACCTCTCGATGACTTATACCAATGGAATTTATATCAATCTTGGAAGCAATAACCCTGCAAGTGGCCCTGTGGTTCTTTATCCGGCCGCATTGGATTCCATTGCCCGTTTTTTGAACGAAGCCAAAGCCATGTTGCCGGGATCGGCAATGCCTCCGCTGACGACAGGTTTCACTGACTTTACAGATGCAGCCGGTTTTCTCAAGTTCAATCGTGCCCTGGCAGCAAGAGTTGCCCTGTATCGGGAGCGTTGGGCGGAATCATTGACTGCATTGAACGAATCTTTTTTTGATCTGAACGGCAGTATTACAAAGGGACCTCAAATGGCTTTTTATACAAGCGGAGATAATGTAAAAAACCCCTGTTTTATTCCTCAAAACCAGACGGGCGAGGTAAGGGTAGCGCATCCTTCCATGGCAAGTAATATATCAGCAGGGGATGACAGGATACAAAAAACATCATTACGGGCCGCTGTAGCAAGCCAGGATGGACTCAACAGCAACCGTGATGTATGGGTATTTACAACCGATGCTGCAACGATCCCGATCATCAATAACGAAGAGCTGACACTGATATATGCAGAAGCAAAATTGCAGTTGAACCAATTTCCGGATGCTATTGTAGCAATCAACAGGATCAGGACAGGGCATAATTTACCACCGTATGCCGGAGCAATTACACAGGCTGCATTAGTGAATGAACTTTTACATCAGCGCAGGTATTCATTGTATGGGTTGGGACACCGGTGGGTTGATATGCGCCGGTACGACAGGCTGGCTAGTTTGCCAACAGACCGGCCAGGAGATGATGTGTGGGATAAATTTCCACTGCCTTAAAAAGAAAAGGCCTGATCAAATCAGGCCTTTTCTTTTTAAGGCATAAGGTATTAAGGAGTCGATGTCAGCGGCAAATAGAACTCACCATTTGTGATCACTTTTTTGGCCGCAGCGGGGTCGGCTTCCAGATGAAAGTCACCACTGAAAGTTCCTTTTATTGATCCATTTCCTATGGAAGTGATCACCACTTTTAAATGATTGTTGATCGCTGTGCCGGTCCTGACTGTTTCCTGGTATAAAGTGGTTCCTGCTTCAAAGCTCTCTTCTGCCTCAGTCTGGTAGGAGGCCAGTACTTCGAAATCTGTTCCGTCATCATTGTAAGTGCCTGCCACAACCGGGTTGTTGTTGTTAAACAGATTGGATATTTCAAGACCGAATGTTGCAGAATTTGCTACAGTGCTTTCAGCACCTCCCAATGCAACACCATGGTATCCGTCGAGGGTGGATTGAAAGCCCATTGCATAGATGTTGAATTTTTTATTGACGCCGTCAATGGTGAATGTAAGATGGTAGTTTGGATCTGAGTTTCCTTTTTTGCAGGACAGGCTCACTGTTACTACCAGGAGCAATAGAGCGGATAGCTTTCTCATTAGTTTGGTTTGTCGGATTAATGACGGGATGAAAATAATAATTCCCATTGTCTGTGTCAATGGTTGCCGGCAAATTATAAGGAGTTTAACAGTGCCGGGAACATATAACACTCAATGCCTGAATAAAATAAAACCGGGGTAATGCGGATAAAATCTTTTCGCATTACCCCGGATTGCACATAAGGAAACCTTAGGTAAACTTAAAATAACTTCTCCTGTGGTGGCGTTTGCCCTGCCAAGCGGATATACACCGTTGTTTGTCCGCGATGATGTGTCTGATGTTCGAAACATTTAACCAATGCTTCGAGCCGTGTCATCTCAAAGCGGTTGAACAGCTTGATCTTCTCATTGAATTGCGCGGGGTTCATTTTTTTTATGCTCGCGATCACGAAATCATAACCGGCCATGGTCTGTTCTGTTACATTCTTTTTTGATTGGTCGGCCGTTTTTTCTAAACCACCGGGGCCAACGGGGCTGGTAGCGCCAGAAGCCGCTGCAGCGAAAGCATAGTTAGCATCTGTGAGGTGCAGCATCTGTTCAGCAAAGGAACGCATCTGTGGAGTAGGTTTGAGACCATAAGAAGAATCAGGCATGGCGTCAAGATACTCTTTAGTGTAAGCTTTGGCTCTTTCCCAATCTTTCACCATTCCGTCAATAGTCTGGGCTTTGACAAAACCGGCAACGGTAAGAAAGCAAGCGAGTAAGAGCAGTTGGATCTTTTTCATACGTTTTTTGATTAGAAGGTTAAAGGTATTCTTTTGCGAAGCTACTGGGTTTGGGCTGGCCCTTAATCACTTAGGGGAGGCATTTTCCATATTTTTTGAAATTCGTACTATTTTTATTGTTTTTCAATAAATATTTATCATATTTGTGTCGCCAATGGTTAAAAATGGCTATATATGGAAATTAAAATCACGACGAAACAGCTCCTGATGGTATTGCTTATACTTTCATGGATAATATTTATCGGCTTATGTGTTGAAGCCGGCGGACTCCTGTTTAATACGGTTTATGCGCTGACATTAAATCCTGCGGCAGCCAGGAGTTATTGGATGGGTGCAGACCTTTCCAATCTTTTGGAATACGACAGGGGTTATTTTCTTGTTCAAACGTTTTTTATGATCGTTGTTGCTGTATTGAAAGCGCTCATGTTTGATCGGATCATAAGAACCTTGCACCATAAGAAACTGAATATGGCCAAACCGTTCAATAAAGATCTGACCCGTTTTGTCTCCCTGATATCCTACATAGCACTAGCGATTGGTTTTTTCTGTATGTGGGGTAACAAATATGCCGAATGGCTGATCCAGCAACATGTGAATATGCCCGATATTCATCTGTTGGGTTTAGAAGGAGCGAGTATCTGGATGTTTATGGGGGTTACCTTATTGGTGATTGCACAGATCTTTAAAAGAGGGACCGAAATACAAACAGAAAACGAATTAACCGTTTAACCAATGCCGATTATTGTTAACCTTGATGTAATGATGGCTAAAAGGAAAATGTCGCTGAATGAACTTTCCGAAAAAGTAGGCTTAACATTATCCAACCTTTCTATTCTTAAAACCGGCAAGGCAAAAGCTATACGGTTCAGTACGCTCGAAGCGATCTGTAAGGTATTGGATTGCCAGCCCGGGGATATACTTGAATATTCCAAAGAGGAATAGGGTTTAGCTTTCCAACATTTTTTCATAACAACAAGTAATACAAACATGAAAACGCAAACGAATTATTCGCGCAGGGTTTTTACTGCCCTTACTTTAATGACCTGCTCATTTATTATGGTTTCCTGTAATGATGGAGAGACTGCAGTTAAGGATACCACCATTGCTCCTACTAAACCCAACTTTTTTTCAACAGTAATGTCAGAATTCTTGGAGTGGCCGCTCTGTCGTTGTTATCGAAATACTCAGCGACTTCTATTATCTGAAAGCCATTCTTCTTTGCTGCGCCTGTAAAGTCTGAGATATTGTGGTTAAAGCAGGTTACAATGTTTAACCCCTTTTCTGTTTCAAATCTTGCTTTAGTTCCATTGTATTGTTTAAATGGGTGCAGCTCGCCAATGTACACATAGGCATTTGTAGTGGTTACGCTGCTGAGCTTTTTGAAAATATCGTCAAGATCTTCAATATGCTCCAGTACAAGACTGAAGGTTACCAGGTCAAAAGCATTCCCTGGGAATTCCCACTCTTTTGTAATATCTGCCTGAATAAAGCTGATATTGCTGGCGGAAATTTTGGCTTTTGCTTTCGCAAGCATTTCCTCAGAGAGATCAACGGAAGTAAGTTGCTTTGCTTTTTGTACAAGCCACTCTGTGTTTTTCCCTGTGCCGCATCCTATTTCCAGGCAGTTTTCAGTTGTTATATTGCTTAAGGTCTGCCTTAACGATACAGCTTCCAGGTCCCTTGTCTTATTTTCATTGGTATCGTATTGGGCTGCCCAAATATTATACGCTTCTTTTACATTCATTGGTTTGCATTTTCTTTTGCAAAATTGAGATAATCCGGCTGACGAAAAAAGCGTGTTATTCCAGCAGAATATTTTAACTATTTCCAACAGTGCAGCGTATTTTTTTCAAATACCCACTCCGGTGTATGAAGCTGACTGTCAAAATTGGTGCTATACCAGGCAGTTCCATTTTGCGGATTCTTTAAAATATGAATGTCCTGTGCAGGCATATAGCTTTGGGCGAGCATAAATATTTTCTCACCTGCGGCATTTTGTGCTACATCCATTACGATAACGGCGTGTCCCGGGCTACCACCTTGAATAAATAGATCACCGGCTTTTATATCAGCTATATCATTTACTTTTTTCAGTTCCCTGCTGAGCGACAGCGTTCCGGCATAACTGAACACCGTCTCCAAGTACTGATCAAAGCTTTGACGTGTATCCAAAGCCGGTGCTTTTTTTTGTTTTTGAAGCCTGCTTTGACGAAGCATAAAGCGGTATCCTTCGCGCCAGCTTTGATAATCCATGGTAGTGCCATCGGTAGCATTGAATGAGATCTTTCCATATTGCTTCCGGCTATAAAGGTATTCCGCATATAATCGTATTGCGGCATCGGCGCATTGTTGCAGGTTTTTCTTATCAACACTGATGTCCAGTATGGCCAAATGCGCATCCTGGTTTCGCTTGGGTACGCCATTATAGAGGTAAACGGTATTACCGGATTTCAATTTTATCTGCCGAAGCCATTCCGGAAATGAACCGGTCTGGGCAGTTATTCTTGTATAGCCGTTGGGTAACGGCATTTGTCCTGTGGTTGTATAAGCAGGAAGGGCAGTAGTTTGGCTGCATTGAGGGAATATCATCCCGATCATCAGGGGAGTAAAAAAATAGCGCCTCATAGGTGGTGTGTGTTTGTAAACAGACGCTATTACTGTGATTTTCCATAATGAGTGAAGGATATTCTTTAACACCCTTCATTTTCTTTTGAATGCCGGTATTTTCAGTATGTAATTCTTATATCCGGTCTGTCCTGAACATCATTTCCATTGTATATAACATACAGACTTTTATCATCTGCATAATAGTAGCTTCCAATAATGTAGGCTGGATAAAGGGATGTGTTTACGTTTTCGTCAAATGGGACTACTTCTGTCCATCCGGAGCTGTTTTGTTTCTTTATAAAAATCTTTGAAATTTTTTCACCTGTCAGCCAATCATTAATGTTCTTGATTTCTATATGAGTACCCCAGGTATTCCAGTTATATGTCCAGTCGAGTTCCTTGAAAATGATTTCATTCGGATTTTCCGGTAAATTCCCCACTTTTATCATTATTGTGTCTTTACCGGAAAGATTGCCTTCATCAGTAACTATTAATACAAACTGGTAAACCCCCCGCTGTAAATTTTTTACTGCTGTAGAAAGAGAGTTCTGATCTACAAGGGTAAACGTTTCAGGGCCGCTTATTTTGATCCATTTTGTTCTTACAACATTGTTTTCTGCATCAGAGTAAGACCCCGATATTGTTGTTTCATTAAGAGGCATTTCTAAAAACTGATCCTTTCCGGCATCGGCGGAAGGAGCTGTATTCGGAAAAATATCGGCCGGACGTATGTCTGAATTATCCTTTTTACAACTACTGACTCCTGTTATGCATAGCAGAACAAATAAAATAATAGTGACTCTCATGGCTTAAGGTTTTAATGGTTATTGATCGTTGACTTAGATTTTCATGGCTTTACCGTGTTTCTTTTTCAAAGCTATTCCAGGAGTGAAGCTGTAAAAGAAAAATGAGACTATCTGCATTGTGGTTGCGACGTACAACAGATCAGGCGGGATGGATAAGATGTATTATTGCTGCTGCGGGCTTATTGATTGGTCTTTATGAATCCAAGTTGGCCCAGCCACTCTTCAAAGCGGGTAATCCAGGTATATGAATTTCCTGTTCTTAAGCCATGCCCGCCTTTTTCATAGATATGCAGCTCCGCTGAAAGCCCGGAACTGATCCACATAGTATAGAGATTGACGCTATAGGCTGGTGATGCCAGTATATCATCAGTAGCACAGGCAATAAAAACTGGTGGAGAGCCAACCTGCGGCTTTTTTTCAGGCATGCTGCCGCTACAGATAAAACCGGCAAAGTCCGGCCTGATATCAGCAGTGTCATCTACAGCTAAATTCATTGCCAGTGCAGCTCCTGCTGAAAAGCCGACAACTCCTATTCTTTTTGGATCTATATTGAATGCAGATGCATATTGCCGCAAATATGTGATTGCTTTTTTTGCATCTTCATAAGCTAGTTTTCCTATGGCAGCAGTTTTCTGACGATGGGTTGCCCGGTCTTTCAGGCTGTTGATCATCTCACTCCAGGGATCATCTGTCAAACTATGTGCAACCCGATACTTGAGCAAGAAAACCGTGACTCCTTTTTTGTTTAACTCCTTTGCTACCCTGGTCCCTTCGTATTCTGTATTTACTACACAAAATCCTCCGCCCGGGCAAATGATTATTGCTGTGCCATTAGTTGTATCAGGAGAAAAAACTGTAAGTGTTGGCCTGGAGATATTATAAGTGATATTGGCATTCATTGGGGCGGGCGCAAAAAAGGTCTTTTCGTCCCAATTCCAGTTTTCAGAACCAGGTGCCGGGCCATCATACAATGGAATGATTGTTTGCTGGGCAGATACTACTACCCCTGCCAGTAAGGATAATAAAAGGAATAAGGTTTTATTCATTATTGTATGTTCTTTCTAATT
Organism: Chitinophagaceae bacterium; assembly: GCA_036262095.1. Classification (GTDB taxonomy): domain Bacteria; phylum Bacteroidota; class Bacteroidia; order Chitinophagales; family Chitinophagaceae; genus Terrimonas_A. The sequence goes on from DATAJQ010000116.1 coordinate 21,595, forward strand.
TAATAAATCCGGTTGGCAATCCATGGGTTTAGAACAGGAAACAAATATTGGGGGTCATAAGTGTAGTTTAGATAAAGGCCATACACAGGACCCCCGATTACTGTACATACCACATTATTGCTCTTTGAAATGATGAGTGAAAACATAGCCTGCAATTTGCCTTCCCATTGCTTCACCGGCCAGGGCCGATTTCCTGAAATCCCAGCCTGTGTATATCATGCTGAGTGCGTTTTCTTTTGCAGCCTGGGAAAAGCTGAAGAATTGCCGGGTCTTTCCCGGTAAGGCCAGGCTGCTGAGTTCAATAGAAGTCTTATCTGAGCCCAGGAATAGCCGGAGTGTTTCTGCTGTTGCTCCGCCATAGACGGCGAATGCGTTTGGGTAACCGGGAACAGGTGGTGTGGGAAATACACCCGGTACTTCATCCAGGAATGGTAACCAGTTTGGATCTGCTTCTGTATTGCTATTGCCATCCGAATAAGCAAGACGAATGCCCGTTTCCGGCCTCCAGAAATAGAAATGATAGCCTGCATTTAATTGTGCATTGATGCCGTCTGCAAGACTTACATGTACCAATGCAAATAACCTGGCGGTTTTCCATGCATCGGGTTTCTTATTCCCGATTGCCTTTCTTGTAAAATTATTCCAGGTGATGGAGGGTCTGTTCTCGCTCCAGAATCTTGCAATACTTTCCTCCTCAATGCTGCGGTTACTGTTGATCCGGGCTCCTTTTGTTTTTACTTCATTATAATCAACGGCATATTCATTTGAATTGACCGGATAAGGGCTTACAGGCCTGAATTGCTGGTTGCTTTCTATCACAAAAGGCTTGAGTACAGTGCCCCAATTGGATACCCTTTTAATAGTTGTAGGAGTGGGAACTCCATCCACATACATCAATGTGGAGCGGTATTCTCCCGGACCATCGCCATCTAACGGAGTTGAAGAAGCGGCAAGTACTTTTGCAAACCCATCATTTGTGCGGTTGGTTATGATCGCTTCAGCAGCTTCCTTGCCCAGGCTTTTCCCCAGCTCTTTGCTATCCTCGTCAGGAACAAGAGCTAAGCTTTCATTGTACCATGCATCAACAGGAAAGTTTCCCTGCAGGCTCAATCCTTTAATTGTCCAGTATGCGGCACTGGCCACCGCTGATTCAGGTGATGCAGATTGATGTCTTGTATTGAATAAAGCATATCGCTGATATTTGGGCTTAATGCAGTTTAATGCATCATATACTGCTATACTGATCATGGCAAAATAGCGGGTGCGGGTAGGTTGATTCATAGGCGCACCGAGAACAATTGCTGCTTTTTCATTCCAGTATAGCACCATTTCATTATCATCAAAACCGGGTTTAAGCGGCTGTCCGCCCTGCTCTGCCCCTGGTTCATTTGGAATAGTGATCTCTTTTGCTTCTTTCCGGCAGGAGGTGAAAAAAGCGAGACCGGCCAAAATATTGATGGCAATAAATTTTGAAAACTGTGTCATACGATCTGATTTAGATGAAGTATTCTGTTGCAGGGATAAAAGTATTTTCCGGATGAGCTGCCTGTATAAAAATGCGACGGACGAAAGAGCAGCCGGAACGGAGGATTACTTATGAAGGTTGAACAAAGGCAGGTGTGATCAGACATTCTGATCTGCGACAAAATGTTTTTGTCGCGCTAAAAGAACAGACCATCCTGTTCCTGCATCCATATTTCGCATTGCTGTTGAATTAAGGTATATTTAAATGAACATTTGCGCAATGGATGTATACAACTTCATATTTTCAGAAAAGCGGGGTGTTCGGTTCAAGCGGCACTTTATTTTCTGGAGCTGTATATGGGTCTATTTTGCCATAACACATGCTTCTAATTCTTATGGTAAGCGGGAGATATCCTATTTCGGAAAGCCTGCACTCACGTTCACAGAGAGCATCATATTCATTTTATGGCAGATCCCGATCGTTTATATCATGCTATATGGCATTCTACCCCATCTTATTTTGAAGAAGAGATATTTTTGGGCAGCTTGTGCTACTTTATTGTTATGGTTTTTGGGCGGTGTACTGAATTTTTATCTTACCAGGGATCTTCAGCCGCAAATCCTCTTCATGCTTTTGCCGGCTGAAGTTCTTCAGGGCACCCAACGATCTGAAGGAGAGATTTTTTTCCTGTCTGTGATGTTTATGAGCAAAGGTGTTTTATTTGTTGCGGCCATTGCAGTGGCAATAAAATTTTTCAAACAATGGTACCTCAAAGAGCAGCGTAATCTCCAATTGCAAAAGGAAAATACAGCATCGCAACTCCGGTTGCTGACAGCGCAGGTTCATCCTCATTTTTTATTTAATACGCTTAACAATATCTATTCGCAAACACAGGAGGAATCGCCACGGGGCTCTAAAATGATCATGGACCTTTCAGATATCTTGCGTTATATCCTGTATGAAGGTCAGAAACCGCTGGTTCCATTAGAACAGGAGTTGAATATGGTCCGGGAATATGTTAACCTGGAGAAGGTCCGGTATGGCAATAAACTGGATGTTCACATACTGGCACCCGATAAAACGGACCATCTTTATATTGCCCCATTACTATTGCTCCCTTTTGTAGAGAATTGTTTTAAGCATGGTACCAGTAAAATGCTGCAAAACCCATGGATCAACCTGACGGTAGAATTAAAGGGAACGATGCTGGTCATGAAACTGATGAACGGAAAAGTGCCGTTGCGGGAGAATGTACAAAACCATCAGGGGATCGGTATCAATAATGTCAGGCAAAGGCTTAAGCTGTTATATAAAGATAAATATGAACTGCAGATACGGGAGGATGAAGAGGTTTTTGTAGTTGATCTCCGGGTGGAACTGGTCAGGATCGAGAATAAACAACCACCTGAAGCCATTATACCGCCACCATCAACCATTGCTTATGTCTAATGGTAACTATACGCAGATCAAGTGCATCATCGTAGATGATGAACCGATGGCAAGAGATGTGATCAGGAGGTATATTCAAAAAATTCCCAGCCTTAAGCTGGTGGGAGAGTTTGGAAATGCAATTGATGCCACCATCTTCCTGCAAGAACATCCGGTGGATACAATTTTTTTAGATATTAGGATGCCACAGCTAAGTGGTACTGAATTTATAAGAAGCCTGACAAACGTGCCCAGGATCATTTTTACAACGGCACATAAAGAGTATGCTTATGAAGGATTTGAATTGGATGTAGTCGATTATTTGCTGAAACCGATCCGTTTTGACCGCTTTTTAAGGGCTGTTAACAAGGCCTTCCCTCAAAGGCAGCAGGAGATTGAAACGCATGGCACGATCGATGAAAACAAACCTGCTACATCTTTTATTTATTTGAGAGTAGACCGGAAGATGATTAAAGTGCTGCTTGATGATATACTATATATAGAAAGCGATAAGGACTATGTGAAAGTATTTACAGAAAAGGGATTTGTGATCACCCGTCAAACTATTGCCTCCGTTGAGGCCATGTTATCTGAAACCCGGTTTATAAGAATTCATCGGTCCTATATCGTCTCCCTGAATAAACTACGATCCTACACTACGGAAACAGTTGAGATTGGCAATAAAGAATTGCCAATTGGGAAATTGTACCGGAACAACTTTCTGCGATTGCAGGAGGGTTGATCAACATCCATCCCAAACCTGATTCTTTTGTTGTTACCAAAACCTTATGTTATGGAAAGATCCTTACTGTCCTTATTGTTGCTATTGCTCACCAACTTCGCCTTTTCGCAAAACCACGGCCTGGTGTCAGGAATGGTCACTGATAAGCTAACGGGTGAAGCTATACCTGGTGCTACAGTTTCAGTCAAAGGGGAGACCTACTCCGTTTTTACGAACAGCGAGGGGAAATTTACTTTACAGAAATTGAGTGCCAGCAGAATTGTGTTGAATATTTCCCATATTGGCTATGAAGCGACGGAATTATCAGTAACCGTTATTGAGAGAGGGGTTACAACGGTGGACATTACCCTGAACAGAAGCGAAAGGGTGGGAAGTGAGGTTGTGATCACCGCTTCGAGGCGCCCCGAGAAGATCACCAATGCACCTGCTTCTATTCAGGTAATTGGAATAAAAGAACTGGAGCAATTCCCTGGCTCAAATGTGTATGAACTATTTTCCAAAGTACAGGGCGTGGAATATACACGGAACGGGGTGGCTGATATCACTTTCAATGCAAGAGGTTTTCATAGTGCTTTTAATAATAAGCTCCTTCAACTGGTGGATGGAAGAAATAGTTTTGCTTCGCTAAGCGGAGGTTTGCCTGTAATGAGTAGAGGGTCAACTATGAAAGATGATATAGAGAAGATGGAGATTGCTTTAGGGCCGCAATCTGCCTTGTATGGCCCCAATGCCCATAATGCTGTGATCAATGTTATTACCAGGGATGCAAGGAAATACCCCGGTACAACACTGTCGATCAGTGCAGGCAGCCGTTACCAGTTTAGTGGCCGCATACGCCAGGCTGAGAAGATCAGCAACAAGTGGGCATATAAGCTGACCGGAGAGTATGCTACCGGAAAGGAATATACTTTTTATAACCGTGTTTACTTAAATAATGCAGACACAATTGGTATCCCGGAGCACAATGTGGATTTCAATTTCCGGAATATACGCGGCGAAGCGAATCTTTATTATAGTTTAACCCCCAAAACAGATATTATCTTATCAGGAGGCACCAGCACAAACGATTGGATACAGGTAACCACCGGAGGAAGGAACCAGATGAGAGGGTATGCGTATAGTTTTGTCCAGGCCCGGGTGGTACATCCCCGTTTCTTCATCACTGTTTACAACACATGGGGATCAATCGGCACCTCTTATCCGATCGAAGCGTATACGACAGCCTTTTGGAACCTGACTCACCGGCAGCCAAACCCCGTATCGCCTGATTCGGCAGAAGTAATAGCATTGCGAGGGGTACAGTTTAAAGAGAAAGGCCAGCGAACAAATGCCGAAGCACAGTATAATTATACGTTTAAGCAAGCAAAGCTATTTTTGGTTGCAGGATTGAATTTTCAGCAGGAGAGACCGAATGGATATGGGATCAACCTGGTCGACAGCTTTGAGAAAATAAATGTTATACAATACGGAGCTGTTGTTCAATTCGACAAATCATTGCCATGGAACATGCGTTTTATAAGTACAGTGCGATTTGACAGGCATGATAATTTTGGTAATTTCTTTTCTCCAAGGTTTGCTTTAGTAAAAAATATTGATGAGGGCAGCTTCAGGATTACATGGGGCCGCGCGATTGCCATGCCAAGCATTCTAAATCAGTATGCGGGAATCAACCGGCTTCTTTTCGGCAACGGCGCAGGCATTAAATACATACGGAATAATGCCAAATTCAGTGATCCGGCATCCATATCTTATACAAATCCTTTAAAACCGGAACAGGTAAATACATGGGAATTGGGGTATAAAGGGGCAATAACAAGAAGGCTGTATGTTGATATTAACTACTACAATGGTGCCAGCAAAAATTTTATAAGCCCTGCGAGAACAGTGCAGGGGAGGGTTTTAACCGTCAATGGTATAAGTGTTACACATAACCCTGCTTTCGCCGGCAGCATTAGCAACGATACCTTGCGTGGCGCTTCTTTTTTAACCTTTTTTAATTATGCAGCGGTAAGGGAATATGGCCTGGATGCCGGCCTGAACTACAAGTTCAGCAGGTTTGTGAATGTTTGGGTCAGGTATTCCTGGTTTGGGTCAACCATTACAAAAAGGGATATGAAGAATGATGCCGACAGGGATCAATATATTTCCCTGGAAGAAACGAGTTTGAATGCACCCGGAAACCGCGGAATGGTCTTACTGGATTTTCAAAACCTGTGTAAGGAAAAACTTTCTGTAAGCCTTACTACCCGTTATGTGCAGAAGTATGATTTCTACAGTGGCAGCCAAATCGGAACTGCTGCAGGTAAAGGCTCAAGAGGCAAAGTATATGTTGAATCCGGCGGGCAACCGCGTTGGGCGATGAAAAATTTTGATTATGGGCCATTAGGCGGTTTCACCACAGTTGATCTGAGCGCAGGCTATAAAGTCAATCAAATGGTTACGGTGAACATGGGAGTTGTCAACCTGTTCAATGTGGATCAAATTGAATTCGTAGGCTCTCCATCTATCGGGCGATTGCTTATGTGTGAAATAAAGATCAATGTGCCCAATACCAAAACGGCCAAATAGCAGTTTATGCTTTCTTTACAAATTCAGACTTAAGCGCCATAGCGCCGAAGCCATCAATTTTGCAATCAATATTATGATCGCTATCCACCAAACGGATATTTTTTACTTTGGTCCCTGCTTTTATACTTTGAGACGAACCTCTTACGGGGAGGTTCTTTATCGTTACCACGGTGTCTCCATCCTGAAGGATATTGCCATTGCAATCCTTTACAACGAATGTATCTGCATTTTCAACGGCTTCCTCGGGATTCCACTCATGCCCGCATTCCGGACACACAAGCAGGCTATCCATTTGATACGTGTAAGTTGATTTGCATACCGGGCATGGAGCGAGTTCACTCATTTTAAAACAGGTTTTGTGGGCGCAAAGGTAAAAAAAATATCAGGCAAAGCCTACACTTAAGAAAGCTTATCGCATTTAAAAGTGATGATTTTCAGATTTTATTATAGTCTTATTGGGATAGATGGGCCTGTTTTACAGGTCTGTACAGTATCCATACTTTAATTTTCAAAGCAATCCACCCCAGCAATGTATAAACCAACAGTAAAATGCACAGGTGTTTCATATAGGGAATGACAAGTGCTGCTGATCCCTTCTGGATCAATAAAATTTTAAATGCTTCCAGGAACGGCGAGAGCGGTATAATGTCGGCCAGGAACTGTACAAATCCCGGCATCGCATTTGACGGCCATGTAAAGCCGCTGATGATAAATGCCGGTGAAGCCAGTACCATTAATATTTGTGTAGCCTTTAAGGCATCCGGGATGAGAATGCTGATAAACACTCCCAGGAATGAAGCGCTTCCTACAAATAAAGCCGTAAGCAACATAAAATGTAAAATGCCTTCGGGCAGAGGCACGCGGAACACGATGTGCATACAATAATAAAAAGCGACAATGAGAACAGAGAACACCCAAACAGGGATTACTTTAATAAGCATAATAGGGAATGCCCATTTCCGTATGGACCGGTATTCCGATACAAAAGAACCCCGCTGGAACTCCGCCGCAAAGCTCACTGCCATAGCCAATAAAATAACCTGTTGCAATACCACGGCCAGCATTGCCGGCCACATAAAAATGAGATAGTTGCTGGTGGTATTAAAAAGGGTGATATAATTGGTCTTGAATGGTTCGTACTGCCTGGCTGCCTGTGTTGGGTTCATACCCATTTTCTGAAGCCCTTTCATAGCTGCTCCTGCTGAAAACGTGCCGATGGTCATTTGTAATGCTTTGCTGGCAAAATTGCCCGTCATCATATTCCCTGTGTTTACATATACATTGATCTCGGGATATCTTTTTTGAAGCATGGCCGCTTCAAACCTATCAGGGATCATTACCACTGCTGCAGCTTCCAGGCGGCTTACTTCATCTTTTATATTGGCTGGTTCCTGCAGGTAGCGAAGTACTTTTATATTTTTATTGTCTTCCAGCATTGATACCAACTGGTTGGAGAGCGGGGTATTGTCCTGGTCAATTACAATAACAGGGATATTCTCCACTTTACCGCTTTTATAAACAGAGCCCAGCAAAATAGCATATAAAACAGGTGCTAAAAAAAATACTGACCGCAAAGTGGAATTGCTGATAAAAAGTTTGAATTCGCGTTTCAGCAGTCGGAAAAATTCTTTCATACAATTACTGTTTCAGGAACACGTTTGCATTTACCAGGATGTCTTTGGCCTTGTTCATGTCTTTTGGCTGCACTTTGATTTCATAAACAGCATCCTGCAACTGGTAATCAGGATAAGCAGTAGTAATATCGGCATAACGTGTTAGCTGCTTGATGTAATAGATCGTTCCTTCTATTTCGTCTTTATTATAAACTACCTGCAGTTTTACATCCTGCCCTTTTTTATACTTTCCTATTTTGCTCTCGGGTACTGTGAACCGGAAATAGGTACTGCCGGGCAGGTATCCGTTGAATAGTGCAAAGCCGGCAGTGGTCAGCTCTCCCGTGTTCAGGCTGATGGTTTCCACTTCCATATCGTTGGTGGCAATTATATACCGTTCGGAATAAGCAACATTGGCCTCCTGTAAAGCACCTTTGGCCTGTGAAGCCTGCCCTGCAGCCATGGCCAGTTTTTCTGCACGGGTCCCTCTTCTTACGTCATTCAGCTCTGCTGCAACTGCATCGTATTGCGCTTTGGCGCCCTGAACTTTGGCGTATATTTCATCATAAGCCTGTGGTGACATCAGGCTGTCTTTATACATATTGGAAGCCCGTTCAAATGATTTTTTTGCAAACTCATATTGTTCCTTGAGCCCGTTATATTTAGCCTGCAATTGTTTCAGTTGATCGGATGTAGCTCCATTCCGGGCCATTTGCTCCTGGGCTGATGCAGCGCTTACTGCACCCTGTGCCTGTGCAATTTTTGCAGACACTTCAGGCACGTCCAGCAAAGCCAGCGTATCCCCTTTTTTCACTGTTTGCCCTTCCTTTATATAGATATTCAAAATGCGGCCGGTTACTTTGGGTGCAAAGGAAATAATCTCTTTCTGGGTTTTCCCTTCAAAAGAATCGGGTTGTTCTTTTTTTCCTCCACAGCTTACCAGTAGCAGCAGGCCTGCGAATGTGATATAACGATTGGCTTTCATTTTATACTTGTAAATGTTATTAATCATTTTAGTATCCGGTTCTGAAGATGATGCATCAATATAATCTTGTCAGATCCAGCTCCTGGGTTGACCTCATCAATTCAATAGCGGCCCGGCGCTGATTGAAAATAGCGTTTTGATATTCCAGTTCTGCAGCTACCAGGTCATTCTCTGCATCTATCAGTTGAGTAGATTTTGCAAGCCCGTACCGGAATTCTTTTTCAGCCTGTGTGAGGGCATTTTGAGCCAGCTCTTTTTGTTTTTTCTTTAATAAGATCTGGGAGTTGGAAATATCATAATTGGATTGGTTGTTGGCCTGGTTAAGGGTTAGTTTACGCAAAGCGTCTTCTTTTTGATTTTGTAAAAGCTCCCTGTCTATCTGTGCCTGCTGGATGGCATATTTCCCCTGCCTGCCGTCAAAAACCTCCCATTTAAATCCAACCCCTGCGGTAAAAAATGGAAAGATGTTCAGATTGGAAGGGCGCCAATCCAGTTTCCTGCCGGGGTAATTCATAGAGGGAATAGGCGGAATAATATTTTCTGAGGATTTGATCCTGGTGTTATAATGACCGATATAAGCTGTTGAAGCCATCAACTGCACCTTTGGGATCCACCATGTCTTTTCAGCTTTTATTTTAAAACCGGCGGCATTGATACCATGATTGAGCGCTCTGATCTCCGCACGCTCTTCTATTGTTTTTTGAGGTAAGAGAGAAGAGATCGGCTCCAAAGAGGGTGTTATCAACCGAAGCCGGCTTTTGTCAACACCGGTAAGCACTTCAAGCTGTGTTAACAGTAGCTCTTTCATTCCTTCATATTCAGCCACTTTAGCATCTAGCGTGGCCTGAGTCAGTTCAATTTTTTTATGATCATAAGGAGTGATCAATCCATAGCCCAACGCTTTGTCTGCTGTTTTGCGATATGCATCCAACCTTTTTTTTGCTTCGTCGAGCAGTTTTCCTGATTGGTGCACCAGGGCCAATTGATCATAAGCTTTGGAAAGAGTGGCGATCACTTCGTCCCTGTTTTTTTCTAATAGAACAGTTTCCGATTGTTTTTTTTCTTCCAGCGCTTTTTTAAGCTGATTTACTTTTCCACCCGAGTATAAAAGCATTTTTGCATCTGCTTTTGCCTGCCCCGAAAACCCCGAAGCATTGATATTACCGGACTTGATCTCGGGAATGCTTAAAAAAGGCTCGAGATTTATTTCGGGAGAACGGAGATGTGCAGTAGCATTCATATAACCCGTCATTCCGCTTACTTCAAGTGTCGGCAAAAAAGCGTCTTTCAGCCTTTGATGATCGAGATCGGTGGTCTTGTTTTTGGTAAGCTGCATTTTAAGATCAGCATCTCTTGCCATTGCACTGTCTAAAAGTTCTTTAAAGCCGGGTACTGTTTGGGCATGGCTATTAAAACAGGAAACCATCAAAAGCAGCAGAAAAGGCAGAATATTTTTCATAAAGAAAAAATATTTACACTGTTTAGAACTTATGGTATTTACAGGTTGTTGGCCTATCAGGATGGCACAAACCCTATAGTAGGGCTGTGTATAGATGCAGGCAATGAACGGTTAAGTAAATGAAGATTCTTGCAGGTTGAAGGAGTTGACTGCTGTTCAATAAGCAATGACAGCATTGATTGCAGCGTTCTTTTCATTTTTGATAAGGGTTAGAGTTATAAGGTCTTTTGAATATATGAATTTTTAAGCAATTCCGGATACCCAGGAGTAATAAATCCTTTATTTTTTATTGCAGTTTCAGCCGTGGAAAGGCGGAATATTTCCACGTACTTTGTTATCATTTTAAATGATCATCCTTCAATGAAAGAAACTATACTATGTCCACACTGTTCATAAAAAATATGGTTTGCAACCGCTGCATATCGGCGGTGGAAAATGAAATAAAAAAACTGCGAGTACCCGTCAAAACTGTAAAATTGGGCGAAGCAGAACTTGAAAAAGACCTCAACCCGGAGGAAAAAGCCAAACTGCAAACAGCTTTGACTGCTTTGGGGTTTGAGCTCATTGATGATAAAAAAGGGCGTATCATCGAAAAGATCAAGAATGTTATCATCGACATGATACATCACCAGGATTATGATGGTAAAACCAACCTGTCAGATATATTGAGTAAAAAGCTGAACCATGATTATAACTACCTGTCCAATCTTTTTTCCGATGTGGAAGGTTCTACCATTGAGAAATACTTTATCGCTCAAAAAATTGAGAAAGTAAAGGAACTGCTGGTTTATGATGAGTTGTCGCTGAGCGAGATCGCTTTCAAGCTCAATTACTCCAGTGTTGCTTACCTGAGCAACCAGTTCAAAAAAGTTACCGGCTTAACCCCCAGTCATTTTAAACAGATCAGGGAAGAGAAGAGAAAACCGCTGGATAAGGTGTAAATCTTACAAACCTATTCCATAATTCCATAATAGTTAACCTTGGTATAAGTGCCAACTTTGCATAGAAAATTATGCAAGATATGGCTATAACTAACGAAAAAGAGCTCATTTACCTTCCTCTGGAAGATGTAGAGAGCGAGCATTGCGCACTCATCGTTGAAAAAGGACTGGCACAGGTAAAAGGAGTAGAAAGCCACAAAGTGGAGTTGAACAACCACCGGGCGGCTATTACCGTAGAAGATAATGAAGTGGTGGCAGAAGCAGTTAAGGCGATCAAGGACCTTGGCTATGGCGTTCCCACCATTAAGAAAACATTTCCCGTATTGGGGATGACCTGCGCTTCCTGCGCCAGCAGTGCCGAAAGTATTGTGAAGGTGGCAGAAGGTGTGGTAAGCTCCTCGGTAAACTTTGCCACAGGTAATCTTATTGTAGAATACCTGCCCAATATGACGGATGCTTCAAAACTTCAGAAGGCAGTGCAATCTATAGGTTATGATCTGCTGGTAGAAGATGAAACCAGGCAACAGGAGACACTGGAAGCTATCCACGCACAAAAATTTAAAAAATTAAAGAACAAAACCATTTGGGCGGTACTGTTATCCCTTCCAGTGGTTGTTATCGGTATGTTCTTCATGGATATACCTTATGCCAACGAGATAATGTGGTTTTTTGCCACACCTGTAGTGCTGTGGTTGGGTAAAGATTTCTTTGTAAATGCCTGGAAACAGGCTAAGCACCGCTCTGCCAATATGGATACACTGGTGGCATTAAGTACGGGTATTGCTTATGTGTTCAGTGTTTTCAATATGCTGTTCCCTCAATTCTGGCATCAAAGGGGATTGCATGCTCACGTTTATTTTGAAGCAGCGGCAGTCGTTATTGCCTTCATTCTCCTGGGTAAATTACTGGAAGAAAAAGCCAAGGGCAATACTTCCTCAGCTATTAAAAAACTGATGGGCTTACAACCTAAAACCGTTATGGTAATGCTGCCGGACGGAACAGAAAAACAGGTAGCCATTGAGGAAGTGAATGCCGGTGATATTATCCTTGTGAAGCCAGGGGAAAAAATTGCGGTCGATGGCATGGTCACTTCCGGCAGTTCCTATGTAGATGAAAGCATGCTGAGTGGTGAACCTGTACCTGTATTAAAAAAGGAGAATGAAAAAGTTTTTGCCGGTACGATCAACCAAAAAGGGAGTTTTCAGTTCAGGGCGGTGAAAGTAGGCAAGGAAACAATGCTTGCGCAGATCATTAAAATGGTACAGGATGCACAGGGAAGTAAAGCGCCTGTACAGAAACTGGTAGATAAGATCGCCGGTATTTTTGTCCCGGTCGTTATTGGTATTGCTATTCTCACTTTCGTGCTGTGGTTGATCCTCGGCGGTGATAACGGAGTGGTGCAGGGGCTGCTTGCCGCCGTTACCGTTCTCGTGATCGCTTGTCCTTGTGCGCTTGGCCTGGCTACGCCTACCGCTATCATGGTTGGTGTTGGCAAAGGTGCCGAAAAAGGTATCCTGATCAAGGACGCTGAAAGCCTGGAACTGGCCAAGAAGGTGAATGCTATTGTGCTGGATAAAACAGGGACTATTACTGAAGGAAGGCCACAGGTTACAGGTATACAATGGTTGAATAATGATGATACAACCAGGAGCATACTAATGAGCATCGAAAAGCAATCAGAACATCCTTTGGCGGAGGCTGTGATAAAGCATCTGGATGGTGTGCCGTCCCACTCTTTATCCATGTTTGATAGCATTACAGGCAAAGGCGTAAAGGCGATTCATAATAACGAGACTTATTTTGTTGGGAATAAAAAATTGTTGGCCGAAAATTATATCACTATTGCCGCACCGTTGCAGCAACAGGCTGATGAGTGGAGCAGACAATCCAAAACCATTATCTGGTTTGCAGACAGCAAACAGGCTCTTTCCGTGCTGGCAATCTCAGACAAGGTGAAAGAAACATCTGTTGAAGCTATTAAGAAAATGCAGGAGATGGGTATCGACCTGTATATGCTTACAGGCGACAATGAAGCTACTGCCAAAGCTATTGCACAGCAAACAGGAATTAAACATTACAGGGCAGAGGTATTACCACAACATAAAGCCGATTTTATAAAAGAACTGCAACAACAGGGTAAAGTGGTTGCAATGGTAGGTGATGGCATTAATGACAGCACTGCACTGGCAACAGCGGATGTCAGCATCGCAATGGGGAAAGGCAGTGATATCGCCATGGATGTGGCAAAAATGACCATCATTTCATCAGATCTGACCAAGATATCCCAGGCCATCCGCCTGTCTAAACAGACTGTATCAACTATAAAACAAAACCTGTTCTGGGCATTTATTTATAACCTGATCGGTATCCCGGTTGCAGCAGGAATTCTTTACCCGGTCAACGGTTTCCTGTTGAACCCGATGATCGCCGGAGCAGCCATGGCATTAAGCAGTGTAAGCGTGGTCACCAACAGTTTGCGTTTGAAATGGAAGAAGTAAATCTTACAAATCAAACAGGAAATAGCGTAACACTTCTTTTTTGTAAAGCGATCAACTTTGTATCATCAAAAAAATAATAAGAATGAAAGACATAGTAATCAACATCCCCGATATGCAGAGCACACACTGCCAAACAAGAGTGAGTAATGCGGTAAAAGGAATAGAAGGTGTGCAGGTCCAAAGCCTTGAAGCAGGAAAAATAGCTGTTTCCCTGGCAACGGATAAGCTTAAAGATGAAATCGTAGAGGCGATTGAAAAAGCAGGTTATACTGTTACTAAATAACTATTATTCACAAAAAATATCAACAAAATGGAAAATAAGGATCTTCAGTTCAAGACAAATATTAATTGCGGTGGTTGCGTAGCATCTGTAAAGCCTCATTTGGACAATGCCAAAGGCATTTGCGAGTGGAATGTGGATACTACCAACAAGGATAAAGTGCTTACTGTAAAAACAGAAGGCATTACGCAGGAGCAGGTGTTGGAAATTATCAGGAAGACAGGATTTAAGGCCGAACCGTTAAGTTAAGACTCCAAGCTGGAGATTATAAGAACAACCTACCACGGTTTCATAGTACCGGTTAATTGAAATCCCAGGAAATACAGGAAGAAAAGGCAGAGGTTCATTACAGATAATAAAAGTATCAGCAGCCAGGTTTTATAAGAGTCCTTCATCAGATAGCCGAATACAGATCCATAGATATACAAAAAGGCCGACATGAAGAAGGGAATAAAAGTGCCGAAATCTATTTTGCCAAACTGATGGGTAAACAGCATAATGATCAGCGCTGCCAGGTAAATCAATACCTGCATAATGTTTAGCTGCGCCGCGATATAGGTATTGACCAGAAAATGCTCCCAGTAATTGTACTTTTTCCGGCGCAGGAAAAGAAAGGTGATCAGGCTTGCAAAGGGGATCATCAGGAAAATAAAAGCACTGAAATAGTGGTTAAAGAAACCTTCCCGGTGGGGCACAACCCCACCGGGATTATATTTTAAGTAAGTGCTTATAATACCTCCAGAGATCCAGTTTACCAGTAATGTACAAATGGTAGACATCAGGATCACATAGGCAAAAGGCCGGAAATAGTTGACCCGTTTGCCATCCAGGAAATCTTTGACCATGCTGCCCGGCCGGGTGAATAAGGAGATAAGAGTATAAAAGAATCCTTTATCTACATGGAAAACAGAATGGGGAATATCATGCAGGAAGTATCGCACATCAATTCTGCCTTCATGAGAAGATTGGCCACATTGTGGGCAGAAGTTGCCGGTGAAGGGCTTTCCGCAATTTTTACACGCATGGGACGCAGTCATGATTTTCAAAGATAATTGAAAAAAACAGCCGGTAAATTACAGCTTTACTACGCTTTCTTCTTCCTGAAAGCATTCGGTGCCTGTCCTGTTTTATTCTTGAACACTGTAGAAAAATAAGATGCCGAAGAAAACCCTGTTTGAAAAGCCACATCACTGATGTTGAGGTCATCATGCTGAATAAGGTATTTGGCTTTTTGAATGCGGGCATTAAGTATATACTCATTGATGCTGACATCCAGCAGCACTTTTACTTTCCGGTACAGCTGCATCTTGCTCAGATGCATGGCTTTGCAAATGTCTTCCACCGAAAATGAATCATTGCTGAGATTGCTTTCCACTATGGCAGTAAATTCAGCAAGGAATTGCCGGTCACTTTTTTTCCCGCTGTTACCTTTTATGGCTAGGGGGATCTCCATGGTGAGATGGTCCTTCAGTACAGCCCTGCTTTGCAGAAGATTGGAAATGGTATGCTGCAGCAGTGAAAGGTTGAATGGCTTAGTGATATAAGCATCCGCTTTTGATTTTAACCCTTCTATTTGTTGTTCTACGGAAGTTTTTGCCGTAAGCAGTATGATAGGTATATGGGCAGTTCGGATATCCTTTTTTAAATGCTCCGTAAATGTAATGCCATCTTTTCCTGGCATCATTACATCGCTGATCACCAGGTCAGGGTTATGGTCAAAGACCTGTTGTAATCCACTAATACCATCTTCGGCCTCCATAACAAAATAGTGGGATGTAAGCTGCTCTTTCAAAAAACCGCGCAGTTCTGCATTATCATCAACTACCAATATGGTGGCTGTTTGCTGACCATGCATTGCTGCCATGCCCTCTGCTAGCGGCAGTTCATTATCGTCCATATTATCCGGCCAGGACTCTTCTTTCTGTATTGACCTGCCATCTATACTGCCGGTTGACAGTTCGTTTTCTGAAAAATGTTCTTTCCCTAACGGCAGCAGTATAGTGAAACTTGTTCCTTTATCTTTCCTGCTATTCACATGAATGCTTCCATGGTGCAGGTCAACCAACTCCTTTGTCAGTGCGAGTCCAAGCCCGGACCCGCTGTACCGGCTATCCCTTCCCTGAAAGAAGGGTTCGAAGATTTGTCCAAGTTCCTGTTCACTCATTCCTGTTCCGTTATCCTCTACACGTATAACTGCATTATTGGTGGCTGATTCTTTTTGAATGATCACTGTTATGGAGCCGCCATCGTCGGTAAACTTAAATGCATTGGAAAGAAGGTTGTTCAGGACCTTATCAAATAATGATTCGTCTATCCACACACTTAATATGCGTTCCGTTGTGAGCAAACGGCAGTCAATATTCCTTTTATGGGCAAGGCTCTGGAAGTTTTGTAAAATATCATTGACATAAAGCACCAGGTCGGTCTCGGCTGCCCTGATCTGCATTTTTTTAAACTCGATCTTTCTGAAATCGATCAGTTCATTCACCAATCGCAGCAGGCGGTAAGCATTTTTTTCGATCAGGGCCAGAGGGTGACGGGTCGTAGATGGCAGTTTTGGGTTTTGCCGTAATTCTTCAACGGGTGCCAGTATCAGGCACAAGGGTGTCCTGAATTCATGTGAGATATTGGTAAAAAAGTTAAGCTTTGCTTCATGAGCAGCGTTGGCTTTTTCCGACATTTCGATCAGCTCTTCCGTTTTGCGCTGCACTTCTGCATTCCGCAGCAGCAGTTGCCTGTTGATACGCCTGTTGAGCAAGCGAGAATAGAAAAGTAATCCGGCAAAACAGATAGCCAGCAATAAAACACTTCCTAATATATAAATATAGGTACGCTGGTTATTATAAATACGTTTTTGCTCCAGCAGCATTCCCTGCTGCTGTTTAATATCGCTTTGCTGGCTGATGATCTTGTCTGTTTGCAAACTCATCATCCGTACATTAGCTGAATCAACCACCAGCGTATTTAAAATAGTTTCCTTATTTACCGGCTGATTATTTAATATCCGGACAGCGTTGCGGATGGATTCAGCGCCGCCGGTAGGATAAAGCATAGAGGCCGTTAATATCCTTGATCCCACCATTTCCATACCTGCGCCTTTTCCGGGTAATGCGTCAACCCCGATGATCTTTATATTTTTTCGTCCCAATGAATCGCATACTTCATGAGCGCCTAATGCCATTACATCGTTATGTGCAAAGATCAGGTCGGCCGAATCCAGTTTATCCTCAATTGGTGCGAGTGATTTTTTGGCAATGGCTTTTGTCCAGGCGCCATTTACCCTGTTGGTGATTTGGATACCCGGGAATTGGCTTATGGCTTCCACAAAACCCCGGTTACGTTCGGTCGCCGGGGAAGATGTGGGCAAACCGGTGATCTCGATGACCCTGCCTTTGCCATTGAGCAAATGACCTGTGTACTCACCTGCCATTTTACCCAGTTCATAATTGTTGGCGCCTATATAATTATTATACATGGTGGAAGCGATCTTGCGGTCCACCACGATCACGCGTATGCCTTTATCAAATGCTTCTTCAACTATTGGAGTTAGTGGCTGGGCCTCATTGGGCGAAATGATCAGGAGGTCAATATCCTCATCGATCAGCTCTTTCACCTGCTGCACCTGCAGCCGGCTGTCGTCCTGTGCTTCTTTATAAAGGAGTGTTATTTCCGGATGAAAAGCAAGTTCCCTCCGCATTTCCTCTATCATGGAACGCCGCCAGGCATCTGTTTCTCCACATTGGGAAAACCCGATCTTAAATTGTTCTTCGTCTTTATGAATACCACAACCGGCGGCCAGCAACAGGGCAACAATGAGAGAAATACCCGCATAAAGTCGGGATTTAAGGCAAAAAGCAGTCAGCAATCGTTTCAATTCTTTGGGAATTTTAGCAACACCAATGTAATTATTCTGAAACAAACTGATATAAAAATTAAATAACTACAGAACACACCGATCATATTTATCACATAAAAAATTAAAAATCAATACAATAATGAATTTCTTAAAAATGAAACAAATTTTAAAGTCTTTGATCTGAAATCGAAGCTGATCTGCCTGACCCAAATGCGATATTCATGGAAATTGCTTTTGCCACATGAATAAGAAATTAGTTTTCTGGAGTATTGTTGTTGCCCTTGGCGGATTACTCTTTGGAATGGACGTAGCTGTAATATCGGGAGCAGAACAGGAAATACAGCATTTATGGTCTCTTAGTGATGTAGTGCACGGCCAGGCTATCGCCTCTGCGCTGTATGGTACCATTATCGGTGCTTTATTTGCCGGGATCCCTGCTGAAAAATATGGCCGCAAAAAATTACTTGTCTGGATCGGTATACTCTTCCTCATCTCAGCGATAGGTTCGGCGATGGCGCCTGAGGTAATATCTTTCATGGCATTCCGCTTCCTTGGCGGCCTTGGTGTAGGTGCTTCTTCTGTGGTAGCTCCCATGTTCATCTCGGAAATTGCGCCGGCCAAAAGCCGCGGCAAGCTGGTAGCCGCTTTTCAGTTCAATATCGTATTCGGGATTCTGCTGGCCTATTTTTCCAATTATTTGCTGAGCGGAATGGGTGAAGATGCCTGGCGGTGGATGCTGGGTATTCTGACTATACCGGCAGTATTATTTACGGCGCTGATGGCTTTTGTTCCCGAAAGCCCACGTTGGCTGATGGTACATAAAAATGATTACACACAGGCGCGGAAAATACTGGCAGTTTCCGATCCCGAAGGTGTGGACGAAGCTATTGCAGCGATTCACCGGAACATTGATGAAGAAAAACAAAAAGCCAGTCTCTCCACTTTTATTAATAAGCGGTATGCTAAATCCATTATCCTGGCTATTCTCATTGCATTCTTCAACCAGATGTCTGGTATCAATGCCATCATTTATTTTGCCCCCCGCGTGTTTGAGCTGGCGGGTATTGGCAAGAGTGCAGCCTTTTTACAAAGTGCGGGCATAGGATTGGTAAACCTTGTATTTACTATGCTCGGCTTATACCTGATTGACCGGTTGGGCCGTAAAAAATTAATGCTTATAGGAAGCATCGGTTATATTATCTCTCTCGGTTCTGTGGCTGCAGCATTTTATTTTCAGTATCTCGGTGGCATGGTGGTGCCGGTATTGCTTTTCATTTTTATTGCAGCGCATGCTATCGGACAGGGTGCTGTGATATGGGTGTTCATTTCGGAGATCTTTCCGAACAAGGTGCGATCTTATGGCCAATCGCTGGGCAGCTCTGTTCATTGGATCATGGCTGCGATCATAACCAGCATATTCCCTTTCTTTGCCAACCACCCGCAGATAGGACCTGCCAAAATTTTCCTGTTCTTCATGCTGATGATGGTGCTGCAGTTGCTCTGGGTGCTGTTAAGAATGCCGGAGACCAAGGGTGTGGCACTGGAACAGGTTGAAGCGCAACTCTCTTCGAAACGGTCCGGAAAAGGAAAAAAGGGATCCATTCAAACCAGTTAATGATCTTAAACAGATTGCTATGTCAAATTCTATTCACAACAATGTTGTTTGCTTTGGTGAAATACTCTGGGATATTTTACCAACAGAGGCATTGCCGGGTGGTGCTCCAATGAATGTAGCATACCATCTTCACCAGTTGGGAGAAAAGCCGGCACTGCTGACCCGCATAGGTATTGATGAAAGGGGTAAGCAGTTGCTGAATATCCTGCAAGGCAAACAGATAGATACCAGCCATGTGCAATTGGATTATGACTGGCCAACAGGCATCGTGCACGCTACTGCCAATGCAAGGGGTGAAATGAAATATGATATCGTGTCGCCAGCCGCATGGGACTATATAGTAGCTGATGAAGCTTCGGTTGACCTGGTAAAGCAGGCACAGTATTTCATTTTTGGCAGCCTCATTACCCGTGAAAAAACTTCAAGAGAAACGCTGTTAAGCCTGTTGGAAGCAGCACAAACAAAAGTGCTTGATATAAACCTGCGCGCCCCACACTACAGCAGGCTGATCGTGGAAGAGCTGTTGACAAAAGCAGATATTGTAAAGATGAATATTGCTGAGTTGGAACTGATCACCGGCTGGTTCGCTGAATACAACAGCACAGAAGAGCGGATGGCGCTGCTGCAGGACCGGTTCAATGTTCCCATACTCATCGTTACAATGGGTGAAGATGGTGCTGTGATCAATTACAAAGGAAAATGGTATCGTCATCATGGCTATAAAGTGGTCGTTGCTGACACTATCGGGAGCGGGGATTCTTTTTTGGCTGCTTTTCTCTCCCGGACCATTGCGGGCGAGCTGCCTGATGCAGCATTGAATTTTGCCAGCGGCCTGGGAGCCCTGGTGGCTTCACGCAAAGGAGCGTGGCCCGACTATCACGTAGAAGAAATCTATCAACTCATAAAATCAGGTTCTTCCGGTATACAGGTCAATTCTTAAATCAATCAAATGATTGCTATTAGTTCATCAAAGTTTTAAAACTAGCTGTTATGAAAAAAATCTTCTTCTCGCTAATCTTCTCTATGCTGGCTTCTTTTCTGTATGCACAGCAGAAGATAAACGGGACAGTGACAGGCAAAGCTGATA
>DATAJQ010000117.1:0-4812 GCA_036262095.1 Chitinophagaceae bacterium
ACCCAATTGGTCAAATCTTGCTTTTATCGCTTCAAGTCTGTCTAACATAGCAACTTCCGTTAAAAATGTGGGCAAAGGTAACAAGAATAATTTTTTGGGATTTGGATTTTCAATACTGGAATTTTGCCGGATGGCATATAAGAAATTCAGCGCCCCGCAAATCTTCGACGGACAGCAGATGCTGGGCAACGATAATGTATTGATCACAACGGAACAGGGAGCCGTGGAAGCCATAGTGCCCCGGCAGGAGGCCGGCGACGATATTCTCCAACTGGAAGGTATACTCAGCCCTGGTTTTATCAATTGTCATTGCCACCTGGAGCTAAGCCACCTGAAAGGGGCAATACCTGAAAAAACAGGCCTGATCGATTTTGTATGGAACGTGATCCGCAACCGCCACTATGCGGAAGAAGAGATTTTACTGGCGATTGAAAAAGCAGAGCAGGAGATGCTTCAGAATGGCATCGTGGCTGTAGGCGATATCTGTAATAATACCCTCACCGCTCCACAAAAAGCAAAAGGAAACCTCCGCTACCACAACTTTATTGAAGCCAGTGGTTTTGTAAACGCCAATGCCCCTGTACGGTTCCAGCAGGCCGTGGATATTTACAACACTTTTTCCCGGGGTTCTTCTTTTAATTCTATCGTGCCGCATGCTCCCTATTCTGTAGCAGAGGAGTTATGGAAAAGGATCATTGGTTTTCCCGGCAATCAATTGCTTACTATCCATAACCAGGAAACCATTCCGGAGAACGAACTGTTCATGCAAAAGCAGGGGGGCTTTTTACCGTTTTATGAAAAGATGAACATTGATATCTCCTGGTTCATCGCTTCCGGCAAAACCAGTTTGCAAACCTGTCTTCCCAACTTTTTACCCGGGCAGGAAGTGATACTGGTGCATAATGTTTATACTTCAAGAGAAGATATTTTGTTCAGCAAGCAACCGCCTCATCCTTCCTGCTACTGGTGCCTTTGCCCGAATGCAAATCTTTATATCACCGGCCAGTTGCCGGATATACAAATGATGATTGAGGAACAATGCGAAATAGTGTTGGGTACAGATAGCCTGGCTTCCAATCATCAGTTGAGTGTGCTGGCAGAAATAAAAAGCATTCGGCAGGAGTTCCCTTCTGTTCCTTTGCAGCAATTATTCAACTGGGCCACCCTGAATGGGGCAAAAGCGTTGAAAGCAGATGCTGCATTGGGAAGTTTTGAAAAAGGAAAGAAACCGGGAGTCGTTATCTGTGAAGAAGACCTGGGAGGATGCGAGCGTTTGCTTTGATAGAAACACTATCCCAATATCTCCCGCAGCACCGGCAATGTTCTCATCGTTCCGAAATCCTGTATATGCAGTATGTAATACTTTTCGTATGCCTGCAGTAAACTTCTTCTGAATTCATGATGCAGCTTTATTTCTTCCAGCTCTTCCGGTTGCTGCACTTTCAATAACTGTGAAGTGATAAACGCCTGCTTGTCTTCCAGCATAAAACTGTGATAGGGCGCATCGGTTGTAAAAACGCCTTCCTGCAGATCAAGATATGGTCTGGCTGAAGAGTAATTATCCTGTATCCTCAATCCAAAAAATACCGGCAAATGCAGCGCAAAGAATAAAGGGAAGTTAGCTGCTACTGTAGCAGAGCCCGCATCCAGGTGAAGCAAAGCATCTTCTGCAAAATGATAGAGATCAGGGTTCGATTCAGGCTGCTTAAGGCATTTGCCCAGCAATTCGATCATAAAAAGTGCAACAGCATTTTTTTTAACGTCCGACAACAGGTGATGATATACATGTCCCCATTTGAACTCTTTGATACGTTGCAACTGCCTCAGTTCATTATGATAAACGACCATATCCAGTATAGCCGAGGGCTGGAAGAGATTGGCTTTGCCACTGCCTTTTTTGGAAGAAGTACGCACACCGTTCACCAGGTAAGATTGCAGGCCAAACAGTTCAGTAAATATGGCGACGATCACGCTCGTTTCGCCATATTTCACCATGCGCAACACGATCCCTCTTGTATGATGCAGTTTATCCGGCATTCTATTTACTGATAAAAACAATTTTAGCTGCTGTGTTCTCCGTGCGGCCATCATTACTGACCAACACAAGATAAACTCCGGTGGAGATGCCTCTTCCTTTATAGTCTTTCCCATCCCAAACAGCCTGGCCGCCCAATGCCCGGGTCTGGTACACCAACCGGCCATCCAGTTCTGTGATTTTCACGATGGCATTATTCACCAATCCACGGATACCGATCGTACCTGAATAACCCGGAGGTACCGGATTGGGAAATACCAGCACGTTCCCATTTCTCGCAGCACCTTCAGTAGCAGTGCTGCGGAAAGAACATATTCCCTTTGCAGTAGCAAAAAACACTTCGCCAGTTTGCCCGTTGATGGTTATTTTCTTAACGATATTGCTCAGAAGAGGGCTATTGGTTTCTGTAAACTGATAGATCACTTCTTCGCCTGTCGCACTGATCAGCCAAACCCCATTGTCTGTTGCCACCCATTTACGGTTGGCCCCATCCACAGCAATGCTGCGCACCTGCTGGCCATTGAAAAGATAACCTGCAAAATTACCCTGCTTTACCACCGGCCAAACGGCCTCACAACCCTGACCGGTAAAAACCTGTCCCGGACATTGGATCACGCCAATGCCATTAGCGGTACCCACCCAGATAAAACCATCCTTGTCTTTTGCGATGCATAATACCTCAGCAGCAGGGAGATTACCATTTCCTGCTCCGGTCCCAAATTTTTTCCAATGATCATCACCTGTATTTTCAACAGAACCGCCCGGATCATAACAAAGCAAGCCGCCGGATTTGGCAGCCACGATCCATTTATAGTTATCGTCGTCCGATATGATCTGTGTCAGTGCATTTTCGGGCAACAGAAATGGAACGGAAAATTTGAGCCAGCTCCCATCCTGCTTTTTTGCAAGCAAAGGTTGCGGTGCACCATAATTGGATAGCCATAACAGATTATCCTTATCAAATACCAGTCCTGATACACGATAACTCCCGGGATCCCCTATGGCTGGCGACAGCACTCCTGCTTTGGCAATGGAAAATGAAAGAGGTTGCGTGATGTGTAAAAGACCTCCTCCGAAAGACCCGGCCCATATTGATTCATCTTTGGGGTCTATTTCAATAGTGATATAATCCAGTAATGTGTCGATCTGTGCATAACGATAGCGGTTGATATTTGTCCATTCCCCTTCCTTTAAAATATAAATGCCATTACCATTGTATTGATAATTCCAGGCTTCATTCACTTCACCGGCAGTAGCATAAAAAGTATTGTTATAAACAGTCATTTCACCACTGGCTGTTGCTTCCGGCGAATTGGGTTTGTATTGCTCATAGGAAGAAGCAGTGAAATGTGTCAGTCCGCCAAACTGGTCGGCAAGCCAGGGATCATTTTGCAATAGTATAGCTCTGCGGGGTGATGATAAAGGCTCTACCTGTGTGATCACGCGTTCTATAACGCCACTGCTGGTGAGAATAGCGACCCGGCTTTCCCCGTTTGGTTTCCGTTGGCATAGCAGCACCTTATTTTCAGCTACCGTGGCGCTGATGATCGGCCATTCATCCTGGTACCATACCGTCCAGTTATTACCGTTCCATATCCATAATTTGTTTTCAGCTTCAGCAATAAGAGTGTTCTGAACAATCAGCACGTTCCTGCAATCACCGGCCGGGAGGCCATTATTTCCGCTCAGCATTTCCCACTGGCTATGATCAGCCAGGTTGGCCGCATTGCGAAATGCCCGTTTCAATCCCTGTTCTGTGGCTGCATAGAATAGGGTGGCGTCGCTGGTAAAGCCGTTCACTTTTACCTGCTGGCCGCCATTCCCGATAAACCAGGAATCTTTTACTTCATACCGCTCTCCATCGATCACCACCACACCGAGGCCTGTAGACAGGTAATAGTTCTTTTCCAGCGGATAAATGCTGTAGATGGTTTTATCGCCAATGATATTGTCGCGCTTGATATCGGGAAGGTTAATGATATCATTCCGGTAAAGGATATCAATATTACTGTTGCTGTAGGCTATAAAAAGTTTTTCCTGCGCATTATCATAACAGATGGCACTGATGCCTGTTTCACTGAGCCCGGTAACACGGCTCAGTCTTTCCACACTGTTATCTGCCAGCGTAACCGAAAACAGGCTATAAGGCGTGGCAGCAAATACTTTTCCATTTCCGGCAGCCACATCTATCGTACTGTTGTAGGGGAGATACTCTTTCCATAGCCCGATAGGGGCAGTTAATTGCTGCGCAGGCAGGCAGGCAGAGAAGCAGGTGAATAGTATTATGAAAAGGAACCTCACCTGCCAAAATTATCGCAAACCGCTGATAAGCAATCAAACCTGTCTGGTTGGCCTTTTTTCTGTTTCTTTGCATGCTCATTCTGAACAGACATATATATGTGGCGGAAACTCGGACAATTTATCCTGACCTATCGTTGGCCTCTTTTGCTGGTGCTTGCTGCATCCACTGCATTAATGGCCTACTATGCATCCAAAGTGCAATTGAGTTACGATTTTACAAGGGCTATCCCGGCAGACCATCCTGCTAATAAAACCTACCAGGCATTCAAAGAAAAATACGGACAGGACGGCAACCTCATGGTGATTGGCATTCAAACCGATAAGTTGTTTGAAGAAAAGCTGTTTAATGACTATGCCCAACTCCAGCGCCAGTTAAAAAAAGCCACCGGTGTTACAGATGTGATTTCCGTCCCTTCTGCCATCAACCTGGTGAAGGATTCGGCGACAGAAAAGCTGAATGCCGTACCGATCTTCCC
>DATAJQ010000118.1:0-5565 GCA_036262095.1 Chitinophagaceae bacterium
TACCTTTTCCCTGTTCTTCAGGGATAACGCCAACATTGTACATGCCAGCAACACCATAAGGCCCTGTTGAAAAAAACAAGCAGCATTGGCCTATGATCTTTTTATCACGGAATGCAATGAAACGTTGTGCACGATCAGGATATTTTTTCAGCAGTGCATTGGACATATAAGCACTGTCTTCAGCATAAGGGAGCTCTTTTATTTCATGAATGGGTGTATGATTATCGGCAAGTATTTGCAGTTCTCCGATATCTGTTTTATCAGCTTGTGCCAGTTGCATATCCTTTACCATCCAGCATGGCTTCCAGCCAGGTTGCCATCCGCGGGCGAGCAGCCTGATGCCGATATCTGTTGGTTCCGGAGGGTATAACGACCAGTAGCCTGCTCCCGATGGTGGATTGCAGCGGTATTGGTCCATGATCAGGTCAAGCTGTTCTCCAGCGTTGTGAGAAGTTAAGGAAGGGAATAGGATAGCGCTGTCATTGGCTGGCCCGATATAGGTCCAGCTAATGCCTTCACCCTGGTTCTCTTTTCCGCCAAGTGCTATAGCGTTCAGGCTAAATAGTTGGCGGTGGTTTTCAGCAGCGGCTTGTTCCAGGTCGTGGTTGGTGGCGTGCTGGAGTGGGTTAAAGGGAATAGGGTTCATGATCAAAGGATTGAAATGAAGCTCATTTCAAATCTAATGGAAATTGAGTGAAGAAGCTGGAATAAAAAACCTTTATTATCCCGTTTACTTTGGTCAGCGTATAAATCATTTCTCCAACTGCAGCTGCATCTTCCTCACCCTATCCTCCAATTTTTCCGAAGAAAGATCCTCCCGCATACTATCCACCTTTATCGGAAAACAAAAAGGCGTAAGCTGCTCCGGCCAGGTGATCACAATATCAGACCTCTCTATCCTTTGCAACATGTCCCGCAACCTTACTTCTTCCATCTGCTGAGCAAATACTTCCTGGTATGCCTGCTTCAACAAAAGATTACCCGGCTCATACTCTGCAAACACTTTGAACAAAAGTGAAGCAGACGATTGAAGATGCCGGGCTTTCTTATATTCACCCGGATAACCCTGGAATATCAGCCCGCCGATCACTGCTATATCCCTGAATTTCCGCTTGGCCATTTCTGTAGCATTTACACTTCGCTGGATATCATTAAACAAATTATCTGAGGAAAACAGATCGTACACATTTGAATCATCCACTGGAATGGGCTGATCACTTAACAATTCAAAACCATAGTCATTCATTGCAAATGAAAAAGTAATGGGCCGGATACGGCTGATCCGGTAAGCCAGTATTGCTGCCATGGCTTCATGCACCAGCCTCCCTTCAAAAGGATATACAAAAAGATGGTACCCGTCTTTGGTCTCTATCTGCTCGATCAGCAATTCATTGGCTTTGGGAACATGGGAATGCTTTTCCTGCCGGTCAAACAAAGGCTTTAAAACCTGCAACTCTATTGGCTTGGCAGTTTTCTTTTCAAAAGCCAGGTTGAATGTCTCTCTTAATTTTTTTCCCAGGTTGGCAGACAATGGCATTCGTCCGCCATTCCAACTCGGTACTGTTGATTTTTTTGCATTGGTCTTTTTTACCAGCACTGTCATGTCTTTGATCATGACCAGCTCCAGGTTGCGGCCGGCTAAAGTGAACACATCACCCGGCTCCAGCCGGGAAATAAAGTATTCTTCAATTACCCCGATATACCCGCCACTGAAGAATTTTACTTTCAGCATCGAATCACTGACAATAGTGCCGATATGCAGCCGGTGGCGCATAGCGATCCTTCTGCCGGTGATACGATACACACCATTTATGATCTCCACTTTTTTATATTCATCATATTGCTGAAGGGCTGTTCCTCCTTCGGTGATATGATGTAATAATTGCCGCCATTCATCTTCAGTAATATCCCGGTAACAATAGGTTCGACGTATCTCTGTAAAAATTTCTTCCGGTATAAATCCGTCGGAGATAGCAAGCGTGCAGAGGTATTGTGTCAGCACATCGAAACAAAGCTGCATCGGCTCACGACTTTCGATCAGTTGCTCGCCGATAGCTTGTTTTAGGGCCGCTGCTTCCACCAGTTCCAGTGAATGCGTTGGTAAAAAGTAAATTTTGCTTACTGCATCCGGCTGGTGCCCGCTTCGTCCTGCTCTTTGTAGAAAGCGGGCTACTCCTTTGGGTGAGCCCACCTGTATCACTGTTTCAACAGGGCGGAAATCCACTCCCAGATCGAGTGATGCCGTGCATACAACTGCTTTCAGCCTTCCTGTATGAAGATTCTCTTCCACCCACTGTCGTAATTCCTGGTCAATGCTTCCATGGTGGAGGGCGATGGCACCAGCCAGTTCCGGTGCTGTGTTCAGCAGAGATTGGTACCACAGTTCACTCATCCCTCTTGTATTGATGAAAAGAAGAGTAGTGCGGTTCTTTAATATGATTGAAACAACTTTTTCCACCAGTTTAATACCCAGATGCCCTGCCCATGGATACTTTTCAATCTCATCCGGTATCACGGATTCCACTTCTACGTCCTTGCGCATATTGGCACGGACGATCACTCCTTTTTCCTGTAGAGGAGAAAGCAACACTTCCTTTGCCTGTTCGAGATTGCCGATGGTTGCTGATATTCCCCAAATGGAGAGACCTTTATTAACGGCTATTCCCGATGTCTGACTGCCGGTTTCCGCCTGTTTCTTTGTTGCGCCAACTATCCGGCTAACAGCCAATTCCACCTGCACGCCGCGTTTACTTCCCAATAACTCATGCCATTCATCTACTGCCAGTATGCGCAATGTTTTAAATATATCGGCATATCCTTTTTGTGCTAATAGAAGATGAAGGCTTTCCGGTGTAATGATCAATACTTCAGGCATCTGCCTTTTCTGTCTTGCCCTTTCATTGATATCTGTATCGCCATTGCGGATACCGATCTGCCAGCTCATGCCAAGTTCCTGTACCACTTCTTCCATAGCCCGGCCGATATCCTTTGCGAGTGCACGCAATGGCGTGATCCAGAGTAATTGTAAACCGTTCTTTGATTTTGTTTGGTAATCGTTGGGATGATGATTGATAAAGTTGATCAACGCACCGAGGAATACCGAGAACGTTTTTCCGCAACCGGTAGGTGCATTCACCAAGCCGCTTTCGCCTTCTATGATATGATGCCAGGCTTCCTCCTGGAAACTGAAAGCCTGCATGTTTTTTCCCGCAAGCCAATCCGTGATCACCTGGTATCCTTTTGCCTGCCCTGGCTTTTTCATTCGCCCTTGTTTCATTGACCGTAAATCTCCAGCATTTTTTTCAGATCCGCTAAGGTATTGATCTCTTCCGGTTTCTTGTCCTTCCGCCAGCGATTGATGCGGGGAAACCGCAGGGCTACTCCTGATTTATGACGGTTGCTGGCAGCAATACCTTCAAAAGCGATCTCGAAAACAAGTTCAGGCTTGACGGTCCGCACCGGCCCGAATTTTTCCAGCGAGTTACGTTTTACAAAAGAATCAACTTCATTAAATTCTTTATCCGTTAGTCCTGAATAGGCTTTCGTGAACGCTACCAACTTATCACCCTCCTTCACTGCAAAAGTGTAATCAGTATATAGATTGCCGCGCCGCCCACTTCCTTTTTGGGCATAGATCATCACCGCATCAATGGTCAATGGGTCAATCTTCCATTTCCACCAGTCGCCACGCTTACGGCCCACCTGGTAAACGGATTCTTTTCTTTTCAGCATTAACCCTTCCGAGCCCCTGCTGCGTGATTCGAGGCGAAGGGCTGTGAGTTCTGCCCAACTGGAATATTGAATAACCGGAGAAAGCAACAGTTCGGGCCGATTGATTTGTTGTATAGTTTCCTCCAGTTTCTTTCTTCTTTGTTCCAGCGGCACATTACGCCAGTCTTCATATTCATATTCCAGCAGATCATAAGAAAAGAAACTTATCGGCGCCTCCTGCAATTGCTTTTTGGTTATATTCTTCCGGCCTATCCTGGTTTGCAGGACCGCAAAGGGAAGTGGCTTACCATCAACAGCAGGAATGATCTCTCCGTCAAGCACGATGCCATCAGGCAACAGATCTTTCAGTACTGCATATTCCGGGAATTTAGCGGTCATCAATTCTTCGCCGCGGCTCCACACAAACAATTCATCATTCCGCTTGATCAGTTGCCCGCGTATGCCATCCCATTTCCACTCAGCCTGCCAGGCAGAAGGTTCACCTAGCTCTTCTGGTGCCGCCTCCAGGGCATAAGCCAGATAAAATGGATAAGGCTTGGAGAAATCTGCTTTTACATTGGTTTCGCTCAAGAGCTCTTCAAACGAAATGGATGCTGGGTCCCAGTTGCCACTGATCCGGTGGGCGATCACACTTGGATCCAGATTCACTGTTTTCGCCAGTGCATTCACCATTAATTTTTGTGACACACCAATGCGGAAAGCTCCTGATAATAATTTGTTGAACACAAACCGTTCTACCGGCGAAGCAAGTTCTTTCCAGGACTGGATCATGAATGCTTTTTTCTCTTCTTCACCTGCATCAGCCAGTTCCTGGAATTTTTCGACATAGTAATGAAGTGGATGTGGTGTGGCGCTTTCATCTCTTAATGAGTCGGGGATCAGCAGGGCGATTGTTTCTGAAAGATCACCCACAGTGTGATAAGATTCTCCAAACAGCCATAAAGGAAGACCGATCAGTTCGGAACACCATTGTTGCAGCAGCGTGGAATTGATGGTGCGCCTTGGCCGCCGGCCACTGAACAAAGCGATCACCCACACTTTATCCTTATCATTAGCCGAAGCGAAATAGCCGGATAAAGCATCGAGCTTATCGTTTGTTTTAGTGGAAGTGCCCAGTATGTTTACCAATTCCGCAAATTGTTTCATTCTGCAGCATTAATGTTTTCTGTTGTGTCGGCTTCATCTTCCTGTCCGTATTCTGTTTTTACTTCAGCTGCTTCGATACCGGTCTCCGTAAGATACCTGCTGAAAGCAGCCTGGAATCCGTGCGTCACAAATACTTTTTTTGCACCGGTTGCCTTTACTGTTTGCAATAAACCTCTCCAGTCAGCATGATCACTCAAAGCGAAACCTGCATCGGCATTTCTCCGGCGTACATTTCCTCTTACCTGCATCCAGCCACTGCAAACACCCGTGCTGTAAGTGGCAAACCGTTTCATCCAG
Source organism: Chitinophagaceae bacterium (assembly GCA_036262095.1). Taxonomy (GTDB): domain Bacteria; phylum Bacteroidota; class Bacteroidia; order Chitinophagales; family Chitinophagaceae; genus Terrimonas_A. The sequence goes on from DATAJQ010000118.1 coordinate 5,176, forward strand.
GGACTGTTATCGGCACTGCCTGGCGCAATCACAACATTGCCTTTAAAAATGTCTTTCGGCATATCAGGTTGCACCCTTTGCACGGCAGGCAATTTATGACCGGCGCTAATCAATGCCTGGTGAACATTATATACAGCGCCATGTAAAAAGACAGGAAGACCCGTAGATTCTACACATGACAACAGGCGTTGTGCTTTTCCCAAACTATAAGCCATCAGCACGGATGTTTTTCCTTCTGCATGGTTCTTAAGGATCCAGTCCTGTATGGAACGGAAAATTTCTTCCTGTGGTTTCCAGTTATAGATAGGCAGGCCAAAAGTGGATTCTGTAATAAAGACATCGCATTTCAAAGGCTCAAAAGCGCCGCTGATGCCATCATTTTCTGTTTTA
>DATAJQ010000119.1:0-2548 GCA_036262095.1 Chitinophagaceae bacterium
TGAGCGGTCATGCAACATTCCTTAAATATCTCTTACTTTATAGAAAAGCAATTGCCTGGAGATTACCGGAATGATACCAACTGCTGATGTATTGGTAGAGCAATGCATCAAGGGAGATAAGACTGCCTATCGCTTGTTATATGAGAGATATGCGAGGGCTATGTACAATACGGCCCTCCGGATCACCAATAATACGGCCGACGCAGAAGACATCCTGCAGGAATCCTTTACTGATGCTTTTATGCAGATCAGCTCCTTCCGGCAACAATCCACCTTTGGAGCATGGGTAAAACAGATCGTGGTTTTCAAAAGTATCAGCCTGATCAAAAAAAGGCGGTTGACCCTGGTGGAGTTGGAACCTGAAAACCTGGATCTGCCACAGGATGAAGAGATGAGGGAAGAAGATATCGATTATAATGTAAACATGATAAAAAAGGGATTGCTATCGCTGCCGGACGGTTACCGGGCTGTGCTTAGTCTTTACCTTTTAGAAGGATATGACCAGGAAGAAATAGCAGACATTATGCAGGTAGCTCCCTCAACTGTGCGGACCCAGTATATCCGCGGTAAGCAAAAACTGGTTGCCCTGCTAAAAAAACAGAACGCACATGAGTAAGAAATTAAAGCAATTTATCAGGGAAAACAGGCATTCATTTGATGATGCCCCACCACCTGAAAGCGTGTGGGACCGGATCAGTACATCAGTGCCGGCTTTGCAAACCGGCAAACGTTTTCCATTAAAAAAAATTTATCGCTGGTCGGCCGCTGCAGCCGTTTTCCTGGCTGCGGCTGCCTGCTTCTATCTTTTTGCCTGGAAAGGGAATAAAGATGACCGGGAGATTGCACGCAGAAACGGGAGCTACTCTGGAAAGGAACCCGTTCATGATATCAATGCCATGGACCCGGAATATGCAGTCAAGGCTGGGCGGATCTACCAGGTGATCGAGAAAAAACAGGAAGAACTAAAAACGCTTTCTGCTGATCAGCCTGAATTGTATGATCAGTTTACCCAGGACCTGGCTACACTCGATAGTTCATACCGGGTGCTGAAGGAGCAGGCCAAAAAATCGCCCAACCGGGAGATCCTGATCAAAGCGATGATGAATAACCTGCAACTGCAGGCGGAACTTTTATCCAAGCAATTATCGATTATCTCAGAATACAATAGCCCAAAACAAGAAAAAGACAGCCATGAAAAAGATAACTATCGCCGCCTTTAGTGCAGCCTTATTGCTAAGCAACCTGACGCATGCCCAGAAAAATGAAAAACTGGAATTCACAAAAGAAAGGTCCATTTCCAAAACCTATCCTGCCAGTGGCAACACACTTTATATTACCAATACATTTGGTCATGTAAAATTCGTTGCCTGGGACAGAAATGAAATTAAAGTGGACATAAAGATTGAAACTGGTTCAAGTGACAAAGAAATGGCCGAACGTACCTTTGAAGCGATCAATGTTTCAGACAACCAAAGTGGGAATACGGTCCGTTTTAAAACAACTATTGAATCCAAGCATTATTCCTGCAATAACTGTAATTCCAGCATGCGTATCAATTATGAAGTCCATTTGCCTGTGACAGTACCGCTGAATGTAGAGAACACTTTTGGTAATATTGATCTGCCTGATTACAAAGGACAGGTTGCTATCTCCAATAAATTCGGCAACATTACTACAGGCACATTATCCAGCGTGAAAGATATCCATCTTGAATTCGGGAAAGCACAGATCAAAAGCATTGCAGATATTGATGCCACGTTTAAATTTTCCAAGATACAGATCGAGAACCTGGCAGGAGCCAACAAGATCAAAATGGAATTCTGCGACAGCAGCAAGATCGTATTGCCCAATAATCTTGCCTCACTCGATCTTAAAGAATCTTACAGCACGATCAACCTGAAACCAGCAAGCAATCTGTCTGCCAGCTACACTATCCGTACAAGTTTTGGCAATTTTGTCGACCGCAGTTCAATCGGCGTGATACGCACCGACAAACCTGACCGTTATGGCCCTGATTCCGACAAGACCTTTGAAGGAAAATCAGGCAGCGGAGCCGTAAAAGTGGATATCCGTTCCAGCTTTGGCAGGATCATTCTTGGTGAAGCAACAGCAGAGGATATGAAAAAAGGATCCAAATCAGGAAAACAGTATGTAGGCAGAACAATTTGACCAACCAAACCTGTTACATAATCAAGATCGCCACGGACACCAGTTTCCGTGGCGATTTTTTTTGCCCGGGCAATCAGAAAATAAGCATTTACCCCTACCCCTTGATCAATTAAATAAACTTCCCTATTTTGTCGTCTTATTCAATATCTTAACCAAACAAGCGTTTTTATACACCAATAACGGGCCGCCCGGCCTATTTCACCACCATCACACACCAAACTGCATGAAAAAATCAACCCTGCTCACCTTATTGTTGAGCGCTGCATTATTCTCTACCGCACAGAAAAAAGAACCAGAACTCCCCACTTTCGGAAAAGTGGAGAAAGCTGAGCTCGAAATGAAAGAATGTTCCTTTGACGAAAAAGCCGAAGCGCTGATC